>NZ_JBALPC010000131.1:0-19317 GCF_036965225.1 Bacillus sp. JJ1474
TTCATAGTGCGCATTTTCAACTGTACCCTTGCTAAATGAGCTTCATGAACGCTTTATATTCCGCGTTTTCAGGAGAACCCTAGCAATCATTGGAATTCATACAGCATAATAGACACCCATGCAAAAAACATGAGAAATTAAACGATGGACTGTTTAATTTCTCATGAGTATATAAGATATTCATTATTTCTTTTTTGGAATTTTAATGGTTATTTGATAGAATTCATCAAATTCTTCTTCATGCGAGTCTAGGTTAATACCGCTATCTGAAACCATAGATAAGGATTGACGGATTGTATTAACAGCAATTCTCATATCCTTGCTAAACGCTTTTCTTTTCGGTTTTGGCTTCGGGTTATTTTGTTCTAAAAGACGAACAACCCGGTCTTCCGTTTGCTTTACATTTAGATTTTTATCAATAATTTCCTCTAGAAGCTTCACTTGCTTTTCAGGATCCTTAAGCGGGATGAGTGATCTGGCATGGCGCTCAGTAATCGCTTTACATAATAAAGCATCCTGAACCTCTTGAGGCAACTTTAATAACCGGAGCTTATTTGCAACGGTTGATTGCCCTTTTCCTAAGCGCTGAGCTAATGCTTCCTGGGTTAAATGATGTAACTCCAATAGCTTCCCATATGCGATTGCTTCTTCAATTGGAGACAATTCTTCCCTCTGCAGGTTTTCAATCAAGGCAACAGAAGCTGTTTCTGTATCATTTAGATTTTTGATGATGGCAGGAGCTTCCTCCCAGCCTAGCTTCTTCATGGCACGCCATCTGCGCTCACCTGCGATAATTTCAAACTGCCCATTCTCAAATTCCCGAACAACAATCGGCTGAATGATGCCATGAGTATGTATGGTTCGTGACAGTTCTTCAATTCTATCCTCATCAAATACCGTTCTTGGCTGAAAACGGTTAGGAACAATATGATCTATGGGGATTTTCTTAATTTCCTCATATTCCCCAATCTTCTCAACATCTATTTCTTCTTGTTTTTCTATTTCAACTTGTTCTCCCTTTTCGCCTAGGCCAAAAAAGCGTGAAAAAGAATGCTTCATCACCCTGCACCACCTTTACGAAACTCCCTATTACATATTCTCTATAAAATTGACAAGTCCTGCTGAAAATCAGGATTTTATTTTTCCAATTATCTTAAATGAGACATGGAACCTGTACCCTTATCCCTACTAATTATGCCACAATTCTTTGAAAAGTGTAATCCTATTCAATTGGAGTCTTGTTTGGGGTACCTGGTTTCCTAGGATATTTTTTGGGTGTAGCCTTTTCTTTGTGAATAATTAATAGATTGCGTTCGCTATCTTCCTGTGGGAGCGTGAAAGAAAATGATTGATGAAGTTTTCCACCTAGGATGAAAATGGCCTTTTTCCCCACTTCTAGTTCTTCATCAGCACTAGCACCCTTCATCGCGATAAATGTACCGCCGACTTTTACTAGCGGCATACATAGCTCGCTTAAAACAGAAAGCCTTGCAACTGCACGGGCAGTAACGACATCATATGATTCACGGTGCTCTTTTTTCTGACCAAATGTTTCCGCTCGGTCATGAATTAATTGAACGTCCTTTAAGCCAAGTTCCTTTGTTAAATGCTCTAAGAAGCCAATCCGTTTATTAAGAGAATCGACAATCGTAACCCGCAGCTCTGGAAATGCAATTTTAATTGGAAGACTTGGGAAACCCGCTCCTGCTCCTACATCGCAAATATGTAATGGCTTCGTAAAGTCAAAATAAAAGGCTGCTGAGATCGAATCATAAAAATGCTTTAAATAAACCTCTGGCTTATCTGTAATCGCCGTTAGGTTCATTTTCTCGTTCCATTCCACTAATAAGGTAAAATATTTCTCATATTGATCTAATTGCTGAGGCGAGAGGGAGATCCCCTTCGCCGCCAGCGCTTCAATAAATTGTTCTGTATTCATTCGCCAATCCTTTCTCAAGCTATGAAATGGCAAGCTTTATTCGTTTGTGACCTTTGCAATTCGGCCCTGTTCAATATAAATAAGCAAAATAGAAATATCGGCAGGATTGACTCCCGAAATTCTAGAAGCTTGTGCAATGGATAATGGCATGACTTCTTTTAAATTATGTCTTGCCTCTTTTGCCAAACCAGTAATCGCGTCATAATCAATATTCTCAGGGATCCTTTTGTCTTCCATTTTCTTTAATCGTTCTACCTGCTGCAATGATTTATCAATATAGCCTTCATACTTAATTTGAATCTCTACTTGCTCTTTTACTTCTTGATCCAGATTTTCTTCCCCAGGAGCGAGCTGCCAAATATGCTCATAGGACATTTCTGGTCTTTTCAGCAGGTCTGAGGCCCGGATTCCGTCTTTTAATTCGCTGCCTCCAAGGCTCTTGATGATTTCCTGAACGTCCTTTGATGGCTTTAAAATAATTCCTTTTAACCGTTCGATTTCATTTTCAATCGATTGTTTTTTAGAAAGGAACTTTTGATAGCGTTCTTCACTGATAAGACCAACAGAATGACCAATTTCCGTTAATCGCAGATCAGCATTATCATGGCGAAGCAATAAGCGGTATTCTGCACGAGAAGTGAGTAATCGATAAGGCTCCTGCGTCCCTTTTGTAATCAGGTCATCAATCATAACCCCGATATAGGCATCCGAACGGCTCAAAATGACCTCTTCCTTGTCAAATACGTTCATAGCCGCATTGATTCCAGCCATGAGGCCCTGTGCACCTGCTTCTTCATAGCCTGATGTTCCATTAATTTGCCCAGCTGTATATAAATTCTTTACCCTCTTCGTCTCTAATGTTGGCCAAAGCTGAGTCGGTCTGACGGAATCATATTCAATCGCATAGCCTGCGCGCATCATCTGGGCATTTTCCAAGCCAGGGACACTGCGGATCAAATCATGCTGTACTTCTTCTGGCAAGCTTGTCGATAAGCCTTGAACATAGACCTCTTGCGTATTTCGTCCTTCAGGCTCCAGGAAAATTTGGTGGCGCGGCTTGTCGTTAAAGCGAACAATCTTATCCTCAATGGATGGGCAATAACGCGGCCCCTTTCCTTGGATCATCCCGGAATACATCGGGGAACGATGCAGGTTAGCCTCAATAATTTGGTGTGTGCGTTCACTTGTATAGGTTAGCCAGCATGGCAGCTGGTCTGTTATAAATTTTGTCGTCTCATATGAGAAGGCAAGCGGTGCATCATCACCAGGCTGAATTTCTGTTTTACTGTAATCAATCGTATTGCTGTTCACACGAGGAGGTGTACCTGTTTTAAAGCGTTCTAATTCAAAGCCGATTTCCTCTAGATGCTCAGAAAGCTTGATAGAAGGTTGCTGATTGTTCGGACCGCTTGAATATTTTAGTTCGCCTAGGATGATTTCTCCTCTTAAGAAGGTCCCTGTTGTAATTATTACAGCTTTCGCATGATAAACAGCACCTGTTTGGGTGATCACACCTTTACATACACCATCTTCAATGATTAGTTGTTCAACCATTCCTTGGATAAGAGTAAGGTTTGATTGACTTTCGAGTGCCTTCTTCATTTCATGCTGATAGGCAAATTTATCAGCCTGTGCACGCAACGCTCTGACAGCAGGCCCTTTTCCTGTATTCAGCATGCGCATTTGAATATAGGTTTTATCTAGATTCTTTGCCATTTCGCCGCCTAAAGCGTCTATTTCTCTTACAACGGTTCCTTTTGCCGGACCTCCAATAGAGGGATTACACGGCATAAAGGCAATCATATCTAAATTAATGGTGACGACTAATGTCTTCGCGCCAATGCGGGCAGACGCAAGGCCAGCCTCACAGCCTGCATGACCAGCCCCGACCACAATGACATCATATGTTCCAGCTTCATATGGCATGATGCTGCCTCCTTTTTTTACTTTAGCTTTAGTTTTGGACAAAAATTTCTTGTCCGAATAACGGCCGCATTCGGACAACTTCCTCTGGATTCCGCTTTTCCTGTCCAAATAACAAGAATTAAAAAATCATCTATTTTCCTAAACAGAACTGCGAGAATAACTGGTCAATTAAGCTTTCGTGGACGCTGTCTCCGATGATTTCTCCAAGCAGCTCCCATGTTCTTGTAAAGTCAATTTGTACAATATCAATAGGGGTTCCCATTTCTACTGCCATTAAAGCATCTTCCATTGCACTTAACGCTTGATTCAATAAGGCAATATGGCGAGAATTCGAAACATACGTCATATCCCTTGATTCGATCGAGCCCTCAAAAAAGAGAGAAGCAATCGCTTCCTCCAGCTCATCTACTCCCCTATCCTCTAATAAGGATGTTGTGACAAGCTTATGGTTCCGAGAAAGGTTCCGGACACGATCCATATCAATGCTTTGAGGAAGATCGGTTTTATTCACAATGACGATAACGTCCATACCTTCGACAGCTTTAAATAAATTCTCGTCCTCTTCCGTAAATTCATCAGAGAAATTCAGAACAAGCAAAATAAGGTCCGCTTCCTTTAACACCTGCCGGGACCTTTCAACGCCGATTCGTTCGACTATATCCTCAGTTTCCCTTATCCCTGCTGTATCCAATAAACGTAATGGCACACCGCGAACATTCACATACTCTTCAATCACATCACGAGTCGTTCCAGGAATGTCTGTTACGATCGCCTTATTTTCTTGAACAAGACTATTCAACAAAGAGGATTTTCCTACATTTGGACGCCCTACAATGACGGTCGATAATCCTTCACGTAATATT
The DNA here is from genome assembly GCF_036965225.1 of Bacillus sp. JJ1474. Lineage (NCBI taxonomy): Bacteria > Bacillati > Bacillota > Bacilli > Caryophanales > Bacillaceae > Bacillus > Bacillus sp. JJ1474. The sequence goes on from NZ_JBALPC010000131.1 coordinate 4,729, forward strand.
TTCCCCTGATGCGAGGTACGAAGCAGCTTTTCAATCTCCCCTTTAACATATGAGCCCTTTTCTAATAGGAGCTGATGGGTCATTTCCTCCACATCATCATATTCAGGATAATCAATGTTTACCTCAACATGTGCGAGCGTCTCTAATATTTCCTGACGAAGCTTCCGAATAAGCTTCGAAAGTCTGCCTTCCATTTGTCCAAGAGCCACATTCATCGCCCGATCCGTTTTTGCCCGAATTAAGTCCATGACAGCTTCAGCCTGAGATAAATCAATCCGTCCATTTAAGAAAGCTCTCTTCGTAAACTCCCCAGGCTCCGCAAGTCTAGCCCCATGACTCAGAACAAGTTGAAGCACCCGATTGACAGAAGCAATTCCTCCGTGGCAATTAATTTCAATGACATCCTCTTTCGTGAAGGTTTTGGGACCCTTCATAACCGAGACCATGACTTCTTCAGCTATTTCATTCGTCCTTGGATCGACCATATGCCCATAATGGATCGTATGAGAGGCAACCTCTTTCAGTCTTTTACCGCTAACACCTCTAAACATTTTATCAGCAATCGCAATCGCTTCATCCCCGCTTAACCGAACGATCGCAATCGCTCCCTCGCCCATAGGCGTTGATATGGCTGCAATTGTATCTAATTCCATTACACTCCACCTCTTTTCATTAAAAGCTTTATTTATCTATAAAGTGAAACTTCAATCAGTGGGGGTTTTCTTTCATCCCCCACTGATTGTTAGTTGAACCAATCGGGCCTTTACGGGCTGTTGACCCCCACTTAGAAATTTTTGTTTTACTCGACTTCTTGAAGTGGAGGTCTTACAGCCCGTTAATCTGCGATAAACGTTACTTCCTGTGATTTCTACAAAATAATAGAATATCATATGCCTTTTTATTAGAAAACAAGTTTGTCTTCCTCTTCTTGCTTTAAATAAAACTTGTCCACAGCATTTATATTTTCAAAAACCTTTTATTTATCCACAGTTTTCAAATTAGGTATACTATATTTTATCTTATCCACATGTGAATAACAACAAAGCAGCCGTATCCTATGACAAGAAATGATGCAATGAATTTTTAGAACAAAAAAAAGAACCCAATCACGAGATTGGGTTCCTGCTTATTTAACGGGTGTAATGACGAGATGGCGATGCGGGTCATTTCCGCTTGAATACGTTTTTATCCTTTTATTATCAGCTAGAGCAGTATGAATGACCTTTCTTTCATATGAAGGCATCGGTTCTAAAGTAACAGTTTGACCTGTCTTTATCGCCTTTTGCGCCAATCGTCCAGCTAACTGAATAAGTGTATCATTTCGCCTTTTCCGATAATCCTCCGCATCCAGTAATACATTAATGTATTGTTCCGAATAGCGGTTCATAACTAATTGTGTTAAATACTGCAAAGAATTTAAAGTCTGACCCCTTTTTCCAATAAGCAGAGCAATTTTTTCCCCTGTTAAAATGAATTCGATGTTTCTCCCGCTGCCAATTACCTCTATTTCAATCGCAGCGCCCATCTTTTCACTTACATCTAATAGGAATTTCTTGCCTTCTTCAATTGGGTCTATTTTCATAACAGCTTTTACAATTGCAGGTCGTGAACCAAAGATGCCAAAGATCCCTTTTTTGCCTTCATCGACGATTGTAATTTCTGCACGTTCTTCCGTTGTCTGCAACTGAGCTAGAGCCGACTTTACTGCTTCCTCGACGGTCTGTCCTGTAGCAGTTACTTGTTTCACTTTTTTGCTCCTCCTGCTTTACCGGTTGCTGTAGCTTTCAGCTCCGGACCTTTAATAAAATACGTCTGAACGATCATAAAGATATTACCGACTACCCAATACAATGAAAGGGCAGCTGGGAAGTTAATAGCAAAAACAACGATCATTATCGGCATGAGCCAAAGCATCATCGCCATTTGCGGATTTTGATTAGCTGTACCTGCCATCATCATTTTTTGCTGAATAAATGTTGTTACACCAGCAATTAGCGGCAAAAGATAAATTGGATCTGGAGCACCTAGTTCAAACCATAAAAAGGAATGTAACTTAATCTCCTGAGTACGGGATATAGCATGGTAGAATCCAATCAGTACTGGCATTTGAATGATTAATGGAAAACATCCAGCTAAAGGGTTGACCCCATGCTGCTGGAATAGCGCCATGGTTTCTTGCTGCAGCTTTTGTTGGGTTTTTTGATCTTTTGAACTGTATTTTTCTTTTAATTTTGCCATTTCTGGCTGCAATGCCTGCATTGCCTTAGAACTTTTCGTTTGTTTAATCATTAAAGGAAGCATGAATAAGCGGACAATAATGGTGACAATGATAATCGATAAACCAAAGCTGCCACCAGCAAATTCAGCAACTTTTATGATGAAAAGTGAAAGCGGGTAAACTATGTACTGATTCCAAAAGCCTTCACTTTCGGATGTAATCGGCACGTTAATATCCATACAGCCTGATAAAAGCGCTGTTAAGAAGATCAGCCCGACTACTAGAAGTATTCTTTTCTTCAAACGATTTTTCCTCCTTACTGCTAAGAAAATTAATCTATTGTATGTTTATTCCCAAGTTTGTCACCTTCTAAATATATAAATGCAATTCAGAAGATTATGGAAAACAAAACTACATATATTTTAACATTATTAATAAAGCATGTCTTTAAAGAAAACACTTCTTCTTAAGACTGTTTATCAGCCATTCCTGGCTTAGGCTTAACCATAACCTTCGACAGCTTTAATACATGAATTAAACTGTTTTTAATTTCATGGAAACCCATATCAGCAACAGGCTTTCTTGCAATAATAATATAGTCGAAAGGATGTTTTAATTCATGCTCTAGTTCGTGAAAAGCTTGACGAACATAGCGCTTGATCTGATTTCTATTTACGGCGTTGCCAATTTTCTTACTCACTGAAAGACCAATTCGAAAGTGCTCCTGACCTGGCTTATTAAGTGAGTAAACAACAAATTGCCGATTGGCAAATGACTTGCCTTTTTTAAAGGCGTCTTGAAATTCTTTATTCTTTTTCACTCTAAATTCTTTTTTCATCTTCTCTTACCTCTCTAACAAGCGGAAGACTCTGTTTTTAATTGATTATGGAAAAAAAGACCACTGACGTTTCAGTGGCCTAAGCAGATAATACTTTTCTTCCTTTACGGCGGCGGCGAGCTAAGACGTTACGTCCGTTTGGCGTGCTCATGCGGCTGCGGAATCCATGAACTTTACTTCTTTTACGTGCTTTTGGTTGGTAAGTTCTTTTCATTATATGACACCTCCCTGAGGAATAGCTGTTAAAGACAGTCCTACTAATTATAAAGATGTAACTAGAATGTTGTCAACTGGTAGAAATTCGTAAGCTTGCATTCTAAACTAACTCAATTCTTACAAAAAGATCCACCAAGAAAGTTTACCCTCTTTTTGAATCTCTGTCACTTAAAAATTTTGTTTTTAAGAAAGTAATTTTCTCCACTTTTTTAATTTAACACCCGAATAGCCTGCGATTCTTATGTTGTGGATAATTTTTCGACACGTTTTTTATTATCCACAACACATATCGACAGCTTTTTCACACAAACACCCCTTGTGGACAATTTAAATCCACATACTCTTAGCCTTGTGGATAGATTCTTAAAAACCATTGCACCTCTTAGGAATATCTGTTATCATATTTGTGTTTTCACACTTAATAAATCATTGTGCATAACTTCGTTATCCACAGATTGTGGATAAGATGTGGATGACTTATTCTTTAAGGTTGTAAAACCTTGTCCACAGCTAGTGGATATTGTCGAAATCCTTCTTCTTTTCCTTATTATATGTTTTTCCACATACATGAGTCTGTATATTTATTAATATGTAGGTTGTACTGCTTGTATAGCCTATATTTTTTTGGTGCCTATCATTCTAATACACTAATAAAAAGTGATTATTGGCCTACTACGTTCTACCTGCTAACGAAAATTTCTTTAATAATAACTGGAAAAGGAGGGCTATCTATTGGAGAACATTGCGGATCTTTGGAATAATGCACTGACCAGCATAGAAAAGAAAATAAGCAAACCCAGTTATGAAACATGGCTGAAGTCAACGAAAGCTCACTCTCTTCAAGGTGACACGTTAACGATTACTGCGCCGAATGAGTTTGCCCGTGATTGGCTGGAAGAGCGCTATTCCCAATTGATCTCTGGAATTCTCTATGACATAACTGGAGAAGAATTAGGAGTAAAATTTATCATTCCTCAAAATCAAAGTGAAGAAGCGCTTAATTTTCCAAACCCGCCTAGAAAAGCGGATAAAGAGGATGAACATCCTGAACTGCCATTAAACATGCTTAATCCTAAATATACATTTGATACGTTTGTTATCGGCTCAGGAAACCGATTTGCCCATGCTGCTTCATTAGCAGTAGCTGAAGCACCAGCTAAAGCATACAACCCTTTATTTATTTATGGGGGAGTAGGACTTGGAAAAACTCACCTTATGCACGCCATTGGCCATTATGTGTTGGATCATAACCCGTCAGCTAAGGTTGTATATTTATCATCAGAGAAATTTACGAATGAATTTATTAACTCTATTCGTGATAATAAGGCCGTCGATTTCCGCAATAAATATCGAAAAGTGGATGTATTGTTAATTGATGATATTCAATTTTTAGCAGGAAAAGAATCAACTCAAGAGGAATTTTTCCATACCTTTAATACATTACATGAGGAAAGCAAGCAAATAATTATATCCAGTGATCGGCCGCCAAAGGAAATCCCAACCCTTGAAGATAGGCTTCGTTCCAGATTTGAATGGGGGCTTATCACCGATATCACTCCGCCAGATCTTGAAACAAGGATTGCTATTTTGCGCAAAAAGGCGAAAGCTGAAGGACTAGATATACCAAATGAAGTTATGCTATATATTGCCAATCAGATTGACTCTAATATTCGTGAATTAGAGGGCGCTCTTATTCGCGTTGTTGCGTACTCATCCTTAATTAATAAAGACATAAATGCCGATTTGGCAGCTGAGGCTCTTAGAGATATTATTCCAAGCTCAAAGCCAAAAGTGATTACGATACTTGATATTCAGCGTGTTGTCGGGGAACACTATAATGTGAAGCTAGAAGATTTTAAAGCGAAGAAAAGAACAAAATCCGTTGCATTTCCTCGACAAATTGCCATGTATTTATCGCGGGAATTAACAGACTTCTCTTTGCCTAAAATTGGAGAAGAATTCGGAGGACGGGATCATACAACCGTGATCCATGCTCATGAAAAAATCTCTAAACTCGTACAAACAGATACTCAATTCCAAAAAGAAATTAAAGAGATTCATGAAATACTAAAAATATAGTGTGCATAACATCAACCAGCTTATACACAGTCTGTCCACATGTGGATAGGCTGTGTTTCCATTAAAAAAATACAGTTATCCACATGTTAACAAGCCCTACTAGTACTTCTAGTATTTTTTAAAAGAAAAATATATAACTAAAATCATAAAAATAGTTTAAACGGAGGATTAAGAAATGAGATTTATAATCCAACGGGATCGATTAGTTCAAGGTGTTCAAGATGTTATGAAGGCGGTAACGAGCCGAACTACTATTCCAATTTTAACGGGGATCAAAATTGTCGCGACATCTGAAGGAGTAACTTTAACAGGCAGTGATTCAGATATATCGATTGAATCATTTATTCCTAAAGAAGAAGCTGGAGATGAAATTGCTGAAATCAAGCAAACAGGCTCCATTGTGCTCCAGGCTAAGTTTTTTAGCGAAATTGTTAAGAAGCTGCCGACGGATACGGTTGAAATGCATGTGGAAAACCAGCTGCAAACAGTCATCCGCTCTGGAAAATCTGAATTTAAATTAAATGGTTTAGATGCGGAGGAGTATCCGTTATTACCGCAAATCTCGGAAGAAAATGTGTTTAAGATTCCAACCGATCTTCTTAAAGCGTTGATTCGACAAACGGTATTTTCAGTGTCCACCTCAGAAACACGCCCTATCTTGACAGGTGTAAACTGGAGAGTGGAAAATGGGGAATTAACCTGTATTGCAACAGATAGCCATCGCTTAGCGCTTCGAAAAGCAAGAATAGAAACAGAAGCTGCAGAAAATTACAATGTCGTTATTCCAGGAAAGAGCTTAAGTGAATTAAGCAAAATTTTGGATGATCATAATGATCCAGTTGAAATTGTCATTACAGAAAATCAAGTTTTATTTAAAGCCAAGCACCTATTATTTTTCTCAAGATTACTTGAAGGTAATTATCCTGATACATCCAGATTGATCCCGACAGAAAGCAAAACAGATATTGTCGTCAATACGAAGGAGTTTTTACATGCGATTGATCGTGCTTCACTATTAGCAAGAGAAGGACGAAATAATGTCGTTAAATTTACAACGATTGACGCAGGGGTTATTGAAATATCTTCTAATACACCAGAAATCGGACATGTTGTCGAAGAATTACAAAGCCAATCTGTAGATGGTGAGGATTTAAAAATCTCCTTCAGCGCCAAATTTATGATGGATGCACTTAAAACACTAGAGGGTTCAGAAATTAAGATTAGTTTCACGGGAGCCATGAGACCATTTGTTATTCGACCAATTAATGACGATTCCATTCTCCAGCTGATTTTGCCGGTTAGAACGTATTAATAAACAAGAAGGGCTGCCAGCATAAGAGCTGGTAGCTTTTCTTTGTATAATCGCTAAATTTTTAGTAAAATAGAATTTTAGGGTACATTCTAGAAATTGTTTTGATTTTATGGGAAAAATAAGGGGAGATAGCTTTTATTTTCTTTTTGACAAAAAATCAAACAATCGAGGAAGTGAAAAGATGACAGAAATCAAAATTGATACGGAATATATTACATTGGGCCAATTTCTTAAAGTAGCTGAGGTTATTCAGTCTGGCGGGATGGCCAAGTGGTTTTTAAGTGAATATGAAGTATTCGTAAATGGAGAGCAGGACCAAAGAAGAGGCAGAAAGCTCCGAACGGGAGATAAAGTTCAAATCGAGGACTTTGGTTCATTTACGATTGTTTAAAAAATAGGCCTTCTGTAGCAGAGAGCTATGCTAAAAGGATGTAGGTCCATGTATATAGAGCAATTGCTGTTAAAAAATTACCGGAACTATGAAGGATTAGAAGTCCAGTTTGAAAATAAGGTGAATGTCATATTGGGTGAGAATGCACAAGGAAAAACAAACGTCATGGAATCCATATATGTATTAGCCATGGCAAAATCGCATCGTACCTCAAATGATAAAGAACTTATTCGCTGGGACCAAGAGTATGCTAAAATAGAAGGTAGGGTCCAAAAAAATAGAGGTTCCTTGCCGATGCAATTAGTTATCTCCAAAAAGGGAAAAAAGGCTAAGTGCAACCATATTGAACAGCAAAAATTAAGTCAATACGTGGGAAATATGAATGTCGTCATGTTTGCTCCCGAAGATCTCCATCTTGTAAAGGGAAGCCCGCAGGTAAGACGGCGTTTTATCGACATGGAAATAGGGCAAGTTTCTCCCATCTATCTCCATGATGTTAGCCAGTATCAAAAAATACTGCAGCAAAGAAATCACTATTTAAAGCAGCTCCAAATAAAAAAACAAACGGATCAAACAATGCTGGATATCCTGACAGAGCAGTTTATTCAAACTGCCGTCAAAATCGTGAAAAAGCGCTTCGAATTTCTGCAGCTGCTTGAAAATTGGGCAATGCCGATTCATGAAGGAATATCAAGAGGGCTTGAATCGTTGAAAATAGAGTACAAGCCATCGGCAGATGTATCAGATGAGCAAGATTTGTCGAAAATGATAAAAGTATACGAAGATAAGTTTGGAAAAATAAAAAATAGAGAAATTGAACGTGGTGTTACGATGTTCGGCCCTCATCGGGATGATCTTACTTTTTATGTAAATGGGCGCGATGTACAAACCTTTGGCTCACAAGGGCAGCAGCGAACAACAGCTTTATCTGTTAAGCTCGCAGAAATTGAGCTTATTCATTCTGAGATTGGTGAATATCCCCTATTGCTTCTTGATGATGTACTTTCAGAACTTGATGATTATCGGCAATCACATTTATTAAATACGATTCAAGGAAAAGTACAAACCTTTGTCACAACAACAAGTGTTGATGGAATTGATCATAAGACCTTAAAAGAGGCAGCTGCTTTCAGGGTGGAAGCTGGAAGCGTGAAAAAGATTCAATGAGGTGAGCATTTGTACATCCATGTCGGAGAAGATATATTAGTTCGTTCCAAGGATATTGTCGCTATTGTTGATAAGCAAAGTGTTCACTCTTCTAAAATGATAGAAGAGTTTTTAGAGCGCCAGAAGCACTCTGTCATAAACCTCTCCAAAGGTTCTTATAAATCAGTGGTCATTACCACGAAGGAAATCTACTTTTCCCCACTGGCATCAGGTACATTAAAAAAGCGTTCCGCGAAATCTGCAATTTAAAATAAAGATAATAGTTTGGCGAAATAGAATAAGGATTAGCCAGGCTTTTTTATAGATAATTGATATTTGATAGTAATGCAAATGAAAGTGTAGGTGATCGATGTGTCAATGGAGCAAAAGGCAGTGCAGGAAGAGTCTTATGATGCCAATCAGATACAGGTTTTAGAAGGTCTAGAAGCGGTTCGTAAGCGTCCAGGGATGTATATTGGTTCTACAAGTGCTAAAGGTTTGCACCATCTCGTATGGGAAATTGTAGACAACAGTATTGACGAAGCATTAGCCGGATATTGTTCAGAGATTAATGTGTGCATCGAGAAAGATAATAGTATAACCGTCATCGATAACGGACGTGGTATCCCTGTCGATACTCAGGAAAAAATGGGCCGTCCAGCTGTTGAAGTTATTATGACCGTTCTCCATGCTGGAGGGAAATTCGGCGGCGGCGGATATAAGGTTTCCGGCGGGCTGCATGGTGTAGGTGCTTCTGTTGTTAATGCACTTTCCACTGAATTAGAAGTATTTGTTCATCGGGATGGACATATTCACTATATTAAATTTGAGCGTGGCGTTACGTGTGGGGATATAAAGATCATCGGAGAAACCGATCATACAGGGACAACGATACATTTCAGGCCAGATCCGGAGATCTTCACTGAAACACTTGAATACGACTTTGATACACTGGCAAACCGTATTCGGGAATTAGCCTTCTTAAATCGCGGCCTCCAAATTAACATTGAGGATAAGCGAGAAGATGGCAAGAAGCTAGAATATATGTATGAGGGCGGAATCAAGTCGTACGTTGAGCATTTAAATCGTTCAAAGGAAGTCCTTCACGAGGAACCGATTTATATTGAGGGCGAGCGTGATGGAATTAATGTTGAAGTATCCATCCAGTACAATGATGGGTATACAAGCAATATTTATTCCTTTGCCAATAATATTAATACGTATGAAGGCGGAACCCATGAAGTCGGTTTCAAAACAGCTTTAACAAGGGTTATTAATGACTATGCAAGAAGAAGTGGGATTTTCAAAGAAAATGATGCCAATCTTTCAGGGGAAGATGTCCGCGAAGGAATTACGGCTATTATATCCATTAAGCATCCGGACCCTCAATTTGAAGGACAAACAAAAACAAAGCTAGGGAACTCTGAGGCCCGTGCGATTACAGATACTGTTTTTTCTGAGGCATTAGACAAATTCCTGCTAGAGAACCCGGCTGTTGCGAGAAAAATCGTTGAAAAAGGGCTAATGGCTGCCCGTGCAAGATTAGCAGCTAAAAAGGCTCGTGAATTAACAAGACGGAAAAGTGCATTAGAAGTATCAAGCTTACCTGGTAAATTAGCGGATTGTTCTTCAAAGGATGCATCCATCTCTGAATTATATATTGTTGAGGGTGATTCAGCGGGCGGATCCGCCAAACAAGGGCGTGATCGCCATTTCCAAGCCATTCTTCCGCTAAGAGGGAAAATCCTCAATGTTGAGAAAGCTAGACTGGATCGAATTCTTTCAAACAACGAAGTAAGAGCCATGATTACAGCAGCTGGAACGGGCATTGGTGATGACTTTGATATTTCGAAAGCGCGATACCACAAGATTGTTATCATGACCGATGCGGATGTTGATGGTGCCCATATTCGTACTTTACTATTAACCTTCTTCTATCGTTATATGAGACAAATCCTTGAAGCGGGATATATTTATATCGCTCAGCCACCTTTATACAAAATCCAGCAAGGTAAACGGATTGAGTATGCCTACAATGAAAGTCAGCTGGAAGAAGTTATGGGGAGCTTGCCAAGCAGTCCTAAACCAAATGTACAGCGTTACAAAGGGTTAGGAGAGATGAATCCAGAGCAGCTTTGGGAAACAACGATGAATCCAGAAACAAGAACTTTATTGCAGGTAAATCTTGAAGATGCGATTGAAGCGGATGAAACCTTTGAAATCCTTATGGGTGATAAAGTGGAACCTCGCCGTCAATTTATTGAAGAAAATGCATTATATGTTAAGAACCTAGATATTTGATTGAGACCCAGGGTAGATGGCTATTATTCTATCCTGGTTTTATATACATGAAGTGCAAAGGGAGCTACTTTTGATATTTAGGCTACCTTTTATCATAGAAACTATTCATCGGGAATTTTCACCTATGGATAGATTGAGAAATAGTTGTTCACATAAAGGAGGTTCTTTACATGGCTGAAACTCCGAAGCCCTCAGTAAAAGAGATTAATATAAGTCAGGAAATGCGTTCATCCTTTCTTGACTATGCGATGAGTGTTATTGTATCTCGTGCTTTACCAGATGTACGAGATGGATTAAAGCCGGTTCATCGCCGGATTTTATACGCAATGCATGATCTTGGCATGCATTCAGACAAGCCTTATAAGAAATCAGCTCGTATCGTTGGGGATGTTATTGGTAAGTATCATCCGCATGGTGACTCTGCTGTTTATGAAACAATGGTGCGGATGGCTCAGGACTTTAACTACCGTTATATGCTTGTAGATGGGCATGGCAACTTTGGTTCTGTCGATGGGGATTCTGCAGCAGCGATGCGTTATACGGAAGCTCGTATGTCCAAAATCTCGATGGAGCTTTTAAGAGATATTAATAAAGACACAATTGATTATCAGGATAACTATGATGGGGAAGAGAGAGAGCCCGTTGTTTTGCCGGCTAGATTCCCGAATTTATTAGTGAATGGTACATCAGGAATAGCTGTTGGAATGGCAACGAATATCCCTCCGCATCAGCTTGGCGAAGTCATTGATGGAGTTCTTGCCATTAGTAAGGATCCTGATATGACAATTCCGGAGCTGATGGATATTATTCCGGGACCGGATTTCCCTACAGCTGGGATGATTCTCGGCCGAAGCGGCATTCGCAAGGCTTATGAAACAGGAAGAGGCTCTATTACATTAAGAGCAAAAGTAGACATTGAACAAAAATCAAATGGCAGAGAAGTCATTATTGTCAATGAAATTCCTTATCAAGTGAATAAAGCTAAGCTGATTGAAAGAATTGCTGAGCTGGTTAGAGATAAAAAGATTGACGGGATTACCGATTTGCGTGATGAATCCGACCGTAACGGTATGCGGATTGTCATTGAAGTTCGCAGAGATGCTAATGCAAGTGTATTATTGAACAATCTATATAAGCAAACGGCGATGCAGACGAGCTTCGGAATCAATTTGCTTGCTCTCGTTGATGGGGAACCGAAAGTACTGAATTTAAAGCAATGTTTAGAGTATTACCTCAATCACCAGAAGGTCGTAATCCGCCGCAGAACAGAGTTTGAATTAAGAAAAGCGGAAGCTCGTGCTCATATTCTTGAAGGCTTAAGAATTGCACTCGATCATTTGGATGAAGTAATTGCATTAATTCGCGGCTCTCAAACAACGGATATTGCCAGAGAAGGATTAATGTCTAAATTTAATCTTTCTGAGAAGCAAGCTCAGGCAATTCTAGATATGCGTCTACAACGTTTAACAGGCTTAGAGCGTGAAAAAATTGAAGATGAATATGCAAGCTTAGTTAAACTAATTGCCGAGCTGAAAGCGATATTAGCGGATGAGGAAAAGGTACTCGAAATTATCCGTGAAGAATTGCTTGAAATTAAAGAAAGATTTAATGATGAGCGCCGCACGGAAATCGTTGCAGGGGGCATTGAGCAAATTGAAGATGAAGATCTTATTCCCCGTGAAAATATCGTCATCACTCTAACTCATAAAGGCTATATTAAACGTCTGCCGGTTTCTACTTACCGTGCCCAAAAGCGTGGTGGCCGAGGAATTCAAGGCATGGGGACAAATGAAGATGATTTTGTTGAGCATTTAATGACAACATCAACCCATGACACAATCTTGTTCTTCACGAACAAAGGGAAGGTATATCGTTCTAAAGGATATGAAATTCCTGAATTTAGCCGTACAGCGAAAGGAATTCCAATTGTTAACTTGCTTAGCGGCATCGAGAAGGATGAATGGGTAAACGCTATTATCCCTATTGAAGAATTTGTAGATGATTGGTTCTTATTCTTTACAACTAAGCAAGGGATTTCTAAGCGTTCCCCTCTTACTTCATTTGCTAATATTAGAAACAATGGGTTAATTGCCATTAATTTAAGAGAAGATGATGAGCTGATTTCTGTACGCTTAACAGATGGACAGAAGGAAATTATTATTGGAACGAAAAATGGGCTGCTCATTCGTTTCCCTGAAGATGATGTCCGTTCAATGGGACGTACCGCAACAGGGGTTAAAGGAATAAGCTTAAGCGGTGATGATGAAGTAGTGGGAATGGAAGTGTTGGAGGAGAACTCTCAAATACTAATTGTTACGAAAAACGGTTATGGTAAACGTACACCTTCCGAAGAATATCGTATTCAAGGAAGAGGCGGAAAAGGAATTAAAACATGTAATGTTACCGAGAAAAATGGAAATCTAGTTTCCATGAGAGCGGTCACTGGCGAAGAAGACTTAATGTTAATTACGACTGGCGGTGTCCTAATCCGCATGGCTGTTAGTGATATTTCGACAATGGGACGTAACACTCAAGGTGTCAGACTCATTCGTTTAGACGAAAACATAGATGAATTTGTCGCTACTGTTGCCAAGGTTGAAAAAGAAGAGGATAAACCTGAAGAGGAATTAACAAAGCCATTAGAAAGTGCTGAATTCCTTCCAGATGAGGAATCCGTAGAAGATGATCAAGAATAATATACAAATCGGGGGAACACAAATTTTGTGTTCCTCCTTTTGTGTTTAATGGGGTATAATGGTAAAAACGACTCATGACATTTGGGGTGGAAGACTGTGCGTGTAAACATAAAGGAATTGCGAGAGGGATGTATTGTATCTGAAGATATTTATAGTCTGACAAATCGTCCAATTGTTACAAAGAAAAGCATTCTTACGAAAGAATTAATACATATATTAAATGCTTTTCTTATTGAGGAAGTAGCTGTAGAAAAGTTAATGGTTAATGGCTCTGTGTTTATTCCAAAAGAATACATAATTGATGAGAGAGAAACAAAGGAAGCACCAAGCGAGAACAATGGATGTCTGGAAGATATGTTTCTTATAGGAGTTCAAAATTTTAAAAGGGAATTTAAGAACTGGCAATCAGGTTTGCCGATTGATATTTCAAAAATAAGAAACATTATGCTTCCTCTCGTTGATAAATCAGAAACTAATCCCTCTGATTTGTTCTCCCTGCATCATTTATCAACTAATGATGAATACCTGTATCAGCACTCTGTTGCAGTCGGGCTATTAAGTGCCTTTATCGGAAAGAAACTTAAATATAATAAAGGAGATGTTTTACAGCTTGCTCTTAGCGGTTGTCTTTCAGACGCAGGAATGGCAAAAGTAAAGCCTTCTATCCTTTTTAAGAATTCAACCTTAACTCTTCAGGAATTTGAAGAGATTAAAAGACATCCAGTTTATAGCTATAAGATGGTGCAAAATATTTCTCTATTAAAAGAAACGACAAAGTTAGGGATTTTTCAACATCATGAAAGATTAGATGGAAGTGGCTATCCATTAGGGGAACAAAACAATAAAATCAGCACATTTGCCAAAATCATTGCGGTTGCTGATACCTTTCATGCCATGACTAGTAATAGACTTTACCGAAAAAAACAGTCACCTTTTAAAGTTTTAGAAATGATGCTCCAGGATATGTTCGGGAAATATGATATTGCAGCGATGCACGCAATCGGGTCAGGCTTTATGACTTTTTCAATTGGAAGCAGTGTAAAGCTTTCAAATGGTCAAATAGCTGAAATTATGTTTTTAGAAGAAAAAACTCCGACAAGGCCACTTGTGAAAATAAATCAAACCGGTGAAATTTTTCACTTAGAAAAGCTTCGGCAATTATATATAGAGGAAGTGATTAAATAGACCACAAATAGTTGGTCTATTTTTTTGCAAAAGGGAATTAACATATTTTACAATAATAAAAAGTCGATTTATGCGTAAAAAACACTTGCAAAAGCACTATGGGCTTGTTATACTAATTCAAGTCAGCAAGCGAGAGCAAATAACTCCTTTGAAAAAAATGTTGACAACGTTATATAGAAATCATATATTAATAAAGTCGCCTCTGAG
>NZ_JBALPC010000132.1:0-4381 GCF_036965225.1 Bacillus sp. JJ1474
GTACTAATCATATTTTTGGTATCTCTATTATCTGCGTGCCAAACGAATAAGAATGACTTAACGTTTGTTGGCGAAGGTGAAAATTGGTTAGCTGAAGTAACCGTTCATCAAACTAATGGAGAAGAAACATATCAAATTCAGCTTAATAACAAAGGAAATAACTTAGAGGGAATTGACACTTTTCGTTATTATGTGGAATCAAAGAATAACGGAGTATTAGATTTCGGTGCGCATGATGCTACATTAAATAAAGAAGGTGTATATTACAACAAATCATTAAGTGTTAATAGTCCTTCTACGAGTGCAGAAGATGAGTTAGTGATAAAAGTAGAATGGAACGATACAGGCGAAAGTTTTGATTTAAGAAGTAAATGATGATTTGTGAATAGTTTTACTTAAAGTAATGGGGACAAGAGTTTAAGAATGAAGGTAGTAGCGGCATCTCTTTTTCTTGTTCAACAAACGAGGCAGGTTACTTCAAGAGGAATTTAAACAGTTGGTATAGAAGTAGTGACGTATAAACACATATATTTTCGGGAGGATTTAATAAAATGGATATAAAAAGTGGAGACCCAAGAGATAATTTAAAAATCATTCTTGAGGATAATAAAATAACTCCTAACACTTTTGGTTTAATTAGTGGTCTTGATGAAAAAACAGTTTTAGAGTTTTCAAATCATAAAGCTGATTTAGCTCATTTACCTCACGAAAAGATAGGGCATATTGTGTCAATGATTGGCTTATTATCAGACGGAATGACACTCGTGACAGCAGATGAAAGAGTCAAAGCAATCATTGAAATTTTGAATGATAACTTTCAAATTTCAGCGACTACACTGGCTTTATATGCAAAAATAGAAGAAAAAGATGTAGATGAATTTATGAGAGACTTCGATTCTTTAGCATTTGAAAAACGCTACCGATTAGCAGTTGTAGTTTTATTTCTTTTCAAATTGTTTTCTGATAACAACCAGAATAATTGAAGTTCAACTAATCCATTATTTTATTGACTTTGTGAAGAACTGTACTTAAAGTAACGGGTGCTTTAGTTGAAGAAAGCATACCACAATATTGTGGTAATTGAGGTCATTTGTAGTACAAAAAAGGATAGATTGAGAGTATTTTCTACTGCACACCTATCCTTTGTGATTTTTCCCTTATAATGTCTGACATGAAATACAAATTAACTGTTGATAAGGGTGATAAACAATATCTTTTGCAATCGCAGGATTATCACATATGGATGATACGGCGAAATTGGGGAAACCTGCTGTAATCATATAAAAAGAAGCGAACATTACTAAAGACAATAAAAAAATAATTACATATTGGTTTGTCCATAGTTTAAGTTTTCTTTTACCTATGGTATATAAGACCGCCTTTCAAGGCTATTTCCAAAAAAAAGTAGTAATTTATAAGTGAACAAATTTATTTTTCCTTATTTTTAAAAAATATTTAGAGTTGTTTGAAATAAAAGCAATTGTAGTCAGGTACATGAAGAAGGAATTTAAACTGGATGATTCGAATAAGTTTTAGTGAACTTGGTTTTGTTGAATTCTCAAAAAAAATGATTGGAGGATTTCATTGAAAACATTTTTTCGTTATATGGTCGACAGTAGCAAATGAAGATGATTTTGATGCGTATGAATGGCTGTTTTCGAAATCGATTGAGGATTATAGTTATCGTCACCCGGAAGATTCGGATTACCCTGCCATGTTGGAGAGAATTAGAAGCTGGAGAGAAATGTATCTCCAAAATGGAAGGGACACACTTGGTTTTGGTTTATACCTTTTAAGGAACGATTAATTTATACTATACTCAGATTTTTTCATGTCTTTTAACTTTGAAAGATTACACTAAACAGTGAGGAGATTGGTTTTATGCAAGTTGTAGCCAAAATATTTTTAAAACAACTCGACATGCATTGCTATAATAATGAGTGGTTTGCATCCATGGATCAGGCGCTTCAGGGAGTCATCGCAGCTGAGGCAGCATGGACATGTTCGGGAATCAGCAATTCGATTTGGCAGATTGTCAACCACTTGATATTTTGGAATGAAGACGTAATCCATCGAATTAAGGGCACAGAGAATCCGCATAAGGCAGAAGATAATGAAGAAACCTTTGGAAATCCGGGGGATCCAGAAGACGAAGTTGGGTGGGCCCAGACAGTGCAGCGCCTTAATGAAGTCATGAATAAATTAAAAACGGTCATTGCGGACCTTGACGATGAAAAGTTAAAAGCTCCGTATGCAGCTAACAGGTACTCTATTGAGCGTTTACTCAGCAATATCATGATGCATGATACGTATCATCTCGGCCAAATTGTTCTGTTGCGAAAGTTGCAATCCTCTTGGGGTGGCGTTGAGTGGTCCTAAAGCACCATAATTCAGCGACCTTCCTCGCCCAGCCGTAGAAGCAGTATTGACGGTGTGAAGCCATTTTCATTCTCTATGGTGAAGCGGGTGATTTTCCTGCTTTATGGATGGCAAAACGGGTGTGTTAGTCAAATAAATTAGAACGTATTTGCAGAGCGATCTTTCGCATATTTCATTGTTCAACAGTCCGGCGCTTTTCTTAAATAAGAAGGCGTCTTTTTGCATGTACAACACATTTAGGGATTGAGTTTAATGAGGTGTAAAAAAAGATTGTGAAGTCCTGCACTTAAAGTAAAGGGGGCTTTAGTTAAAGAGGAAATAAGTGATTTTATGATTGAAATCATAATTTAGTTAATTCATTAAAGGGCGCTTTTCTGAAATAAGGAAAGCGTCGTTCTTCATGAAAAGGGCCATTTAATGGAGTATATTACGTTAAAATTGAATTAATTAAAAACCAGAGAAGGGAGGATTCTTATATGGACTTAGCTTTGGAAATTGCGCGTATTTTACTACCTGTTGTAATAGTGGGGGGATTGCAGTATTTGTAGTTATAAGAATGAAACATAAATATAAGAAAGGACCCTGGGTAAGAAAAAAGCCAAAAGCGCTCAAAATTTATTAGATAGTTTAATACCACTCGGAATGATGATTGGTTGTGTTGTTGCTGTAATTCTTAGCATATTTTTCCCAATCTCCTTACTATCTACATTTGGTTTGGGAGCTGGAATAGGTTTATTAATTGGATATTTTGCTTATGAAATTTATACTAAGAAGGAATCAATCATTCATAAATAGCTATCTTCCTGAGACGAGCGCAATTTTAGAATAGCGCTCTTTCTTAATGTAAAAGCCAAATTTAGAAGATTTGAGTTCTTTAAATAATCAGGTTATTGGAAGAAGAGAGCTATATAAAATTAGTGATGTAAGTTTATGCTTTTTATGTAATAATTATTTTGTAGATATATAAATTTACAATTCATACATAGTGGAAGTGGGGATCATCATGGCAACAGGAACACATACAGTAGAAATTCCAGTAGATGTACAAGCAGTTTGGGATTATGTCAGTGATCTTGAAAAATGGGCAACAACTGTCCCAGCTTATAAAGAGCATGAAATCATAAATGACAATCAATCTATTTGGACATTTGAAGGTAGTGTGAAAGGTATTAAAAAAACAATACGAGCGCAGGTAGATATTACCGAATGGAATGAACCTTCAAATATTAAGTTTGAACTAAAAGGTTTATCAGATAATTTTACAGGAAGCGGTCATTTTACTGCAGAAGATAGAATTGGTAAGACGATCATGACTTGTACAGTGGAAGTCCATGCTGGCGGATTATCAGGTGCGGTGTTAACACCAATTATTAAATGGGCAGTTCCTAAAGTAGCATCTCGTTTAACAGAATCTATCGCACGTAAAATTGCCGTATTCGCATAATATTCAAAGATTGAAAATCGCTTAATACTTGGAGATACCTCCTCTGAAGCAAAGATGGTAACTAATGTAATGATAAAGAGTTTTACTAGCAGTTTTATCATTAGCGGAAAGGGGGGTGTCCAAAAATGGATGGCCTCTTTTTTCTTATTAAAATTGTGAAATTTAACCGGTAACTTAAATGCTCTCAGACATAATATTACAAGGGATTTTACAGTTATATAATTATATTTAAGAATTCCATTGAAGGCTTGCTTTGTTAATCGCGTAAAATTTTGTGTTATCTTTACGTCAAATGGTAATAAAGTTAGAGTTCTGCAAGTATTCATAATTGGGCGAAAGAAAATGGGCAGAGTATGTGGCTTTGGAATCGGGAGTCCAAAGAATAGATGCCCACCGATTCTACGAAGAAAAATTTAATTACGATAAATGGTGTTTTTCATTTAGAAGAAATTTATAGCATGGTTTTTCATGCTAAACTCGGTAAAAGATGATGTTTAAAGGACTAGTGCAATTAATGGATATCTTGGAATGGATGTGAACTAAATGAGCGTGTATGAC
>NZ_JBALPC010000133.1:0-10658 GCF_036965225.1 Bacillus sp. JJ1474
AAATAGAGCTAACGGAATTAACATTAAAAATAAATAATGGTTTTTCCAGTGAATTTTTTTTATAGCTGCTGGCTCTTTCTTGTTTTCCGGTTCATTTCCTTCTGTGTACAATGCTAAGAGGAAATCACAATAATGTTCAGGGAGCATGCGATTTTTTCGCCAATTAATTATTTCGTTAACTATGATCTTTTTTCTTGTTTCATTCATTAAGAATACACGTCCATTCCAGCGGAAAAAAAATAGCTTACCTCTATTGTAAGAAGTAAACTATTTTCTGACAATGATTTTCTATTCTAAAAAGTCTTTTAAACGCTTGCTTCTGCTCGGATGTCTTAATTTGCGCAATGCTTTCGCTTCAATTTGGCGAATACGTTCACGTGTAACACCGAATACTTTACCGACTTCCTCTAAGGTCCTTGTACGTCCGTCATCAAGCCCAAAGCGAAGGCGCAGTACATTTTCCTCACGATCGGTTAAAGTATCAAGAACATCCTCCAGCTGCTCTTTAAGAAGCTCGTAGGCAGCATGCTCAGAAGGTGAAGTCGCATCCTGATCTTCAATAAAATCGCCTAAATGGGAATCATCTTCTTCCCCAATTGGCGTTTCTAAAGAAACTGGCTCTTGCGCAATTTTTAGAATTTCTCTCACTTTTTCTGGAGTTAAATCCATATCCTCAGCGATTTCTTCTGGAGTTGGTTCGCGGCCAAGGTCCTGAAGTAATTGGCGCTGTACACGAATTAATTTGTTAATAGTTTCAACCATATGAACGGGAATTCGGATGGTTCTTGCCTGGTCGGCAATCGCTCTTGTAATCGCTTGGCGAATCCACCAAGTTGCATACGTACTAAATTTAAAGCCTTTTCGATAATCAAATTTTTCAACGGCTTTAATTAAGCCCATATTTCCTTCTTGAATTAAATCAAGGAAAAGCATTCCACGGCCAACATAACGCTTGGCAATACTTACAACTAATCGGAGGTTTGCTTCAGCAAGACGCCTTTTCGCTTCCTCGTCACCATCTTCAATCCGTTCTGCAAGTGAAATTTCATCCTCAGCAGAAAGTAGATCAACACGGCCAATTTCTTTTAAGTACATTCTCACAGGGTCATTGATTTTCACGCCTGGTGGAACACTTAAATCATTTAAGTCAAACTCTTCTTCACCTTTTGCTAATTCCTTAGCATTAGGGTCGGCATCATCGTCATTGTCACCGACTAGCTCAATACCTTGATCTCCAAGGAACTCATAGAATTCATCCATTTGATGAGAATCTAAATCAAAATGGGCCAATTTTTCTGCAATATCGTCATAGGCAAGAACGCCCGTCTTTTTTCCAACCTCTGTTAATTGTTCTTTCACTTGATCTAGGGTCAATTCTGAATCAACTTCTTTTGAACGAGCTGATTTTTCAGCCATATGTCCCCCTCCTTCCAAAGTCACAGACAATCCTTAAGAAATATCCTAATCTATAGAGACTTGCGCAATTGAATAATTTCCATTGCGATCAAGGCTGCCTTTGCATAATCACTTTTCCGCTCTGCTTCTTTTTGTTCAAGCAGTTTTTCTTTTATCTTTAACATTTTTTGATAATTAAACACCTGTTTTATATAATCCGTTAATTCTTGTTCGCTTAATTCATCGTTTATGTCCATCATTTGAATATCAGCAACGATTCTTTTTAACTTTTCATCAACTAGGAAGTTGATAAAGGCACTTGTATCTGGCGGGTGTCCTTCTTCATAAAAGCCTAATAAATAAGTAATGATTGCTTGATGCTCATCCACATTAAACGTATTTCCTTGAAGAAAATTCTGAACCTTAAATGCAAGGTCACTATCGGCAAGCATATGTGCAATTAAATTTCTCTCAGCTGTATAATATGCAGGCTTTAACTGCTTCGCTTGCTTTTGAAGAATCAGCTGTTTTTTGACTGTCTCGTTGCTGCTCTGTCCCTTAGTCTTCCGTCTTTCTGAAAAATTAATTTGTTTTTCCTGTTCTTTAAGTGCTTCCAGTGATAGGGAAAATTCATCCGCAAGATGCCGTAAATAATAATCCTTTTCTACTGCATTATCTAATTTGCTTATTTCCGTTAATACTTCTTCGATATAAAGCAGGCGATCTCCTTCATCCTGCAGTTTTTTCCCTCTGCGGTAATAATGCAGCTTGAACGCCATAATTGTATGACTGCCATCTATTACCTCGTGACGAAACTTTTCTGGACCGAATTTTTTAACATAGTCGTCTGGGTCAAGGCCGTCTGGCATTAAAGCAACCCTTACTTGACATCCTGCATTAGATAGCATGTTAGCCGCTCTGAAAGCCGCTTCAATTCCAGCATTGTCGGAATCATAGCAAACAGTGATTGACTGAGCATTTCTCTTTAAAGCGGAGACATGGTCCTCCGTTAAGGATGTTCCCATTGTGCCAATACCGTTTTCAACTCCTGCAAGATCAGCAGAAATAACATCCGCAAATCCTTCAAATAAAACAGCTTGCTGGAGTTTCTTGATTTGAGGTCTTGCTAAATGAAAATTATATAAAATTTTGCTTTTATTAAAGATTGGCGTTTCAGGACTATTTAAATATTTGGGTTCATCGTCCCCTAAAGACCTTCCTGAAAAGGCAATCGTTTTTCCACTTCGGTCAAAAATCGGAAACATAATTCGGTTGCGAAAACGATCAAAATAACTGCCATCTTTTTCGCGTTTAATAATAAGACCTGCTCTTTCCATTACCTCTATTGGAAACTTTCTCTTCCCAAGAAATTTATATACAAAATCCCAAGAAGGAAGGGAATATCCAATTTGAAATTTCTCAATGGTTTCAATCGTAAATCCTCTGCCAAGCAAATAGTCTAGTGCATGTTGGCCATCTTTTGTGTTTAACAGCAGATGATGATAAAATTTACGCAATAGCTCATGGGCCTCCAGCATTTGTTGAATATCGGGAGGAACATTACTTTGAGCGGCTGCGGACTGAATAATCATGTCAAGCTTAATATTCCCTTTTTCAGCTAATCTGACAGCTGCTTCTTGAAAGGAATAACCTTCAAGATCCATTAAGAATGAAAAGGCATTTCCGCCGGCTCCGCATCCAAAGCAATGATAAATTTGCTTATCAGGTGAAACGGAAAAAGATGGTGTGTTCTCTCCATGAAATGGGCATAGACCAAAGTAATTTCGTCCTTGCTTTTTTAATTGAACATAATCGCTTATAATATCAACAATATCGACAGCTTGCCGAATCTCATTCACTTTCTCCTCGGCGATACGCTCTACCATGGGAACAACTCCAATTAATAAAAAATCAATACATAAGAAGCCTCTTAAAGTACACCCAGGGCATCAAATTTAGAAAGATAATTAATCCATTAATTAATATTTCTATAAAAATTAGCGAATTCCTTCAAAATTCGACAAAATCTTTGTCAATTCTTTCACAAACCTAGTACGATCTTCACGACTGTAAGGCATGGGCCCTTTCCCATGTATCCCCCTTCTACGCGCTTAGGCCGATAAATATCTCATATCAAGCGCAGTATGAATATCTTTCTCATCGTATGAAATCCCCTTTGGAGACAGAACATAAATAAAAGTGTCGATGCTAACCAATATCCTGTGTAACAACGATGTCCCGTTTCTGCACATGATTCATAATGAATAAATCAACAGCCTCTTTACTTGATTCAACAAATTTCCAAGAAGCTCCCTTTAGATCATTTTTTATGTGAGCATATGAGGCAATAAAATAGCATCAACAGATAGCTATTAGCTAATTCGACAATTTCTTCCTTTACAGGACAAGAATCGGCATCAACCAAGATAATTGGATTGCCTAATGTTCTAATTATTCTACATCACTCCACATAATCCTTCTTTCAAAAAGCAACTTTTAGCATGAGCTACATTCATCCTAAACTCATGCAACTGTTAAAATTACAAGTAGATTTTCAATCAAGCCGGGTATAATGGTCTAAATGCTTTTCAGAATCCTGATACAAAATAATTCTTGCAGCATTTCCATTACAATTGATCATGTCGAATTGTTTTTTTTCCGGTCACTTGACTTCTCACAATAAATAGTTTATTCGTTCATACTCAACTCTAAACCTAAACTATAACATTTTTATCACAATTTTTTATTATAGTATAAAAAAGCTTGAATTTCTATTATTTTTTCTTATTTCTATTAATATTTTGTTTTAAACGCATCAAGAAGAATTTAAATTTTCAAAAGGTTCCGTTACCTTTTTGCCAAAAAAGAAAAAGGCACATAATACAGAATTATGTGCTAGCTTTTTGGAAAGCTTCTGTGGTATTGATTTAATATTAAATTTGCCGTTTCTTCTACGGCTTTATTCGTTACGTCAATGACAGGACAATTTAATTTGCTGACGATTTTTTCAAAATAATTGATTTCGTCTTTAATCCTTTCAATGTTTGCATAACTGGCATTATCGCTTAATCCTAAAGATATTAGCCGTTCTCTGCGAATATGATTGAGCTTTTCCGGGCTAATTTTTAGTCCAAAGCACTTTTCGGGCTGAACTAAATACAATTCTTCAGGAGGATCCACCTCTGGTACAAGCGGTACGTTTGCGACCTTTAGTCTTTTATGGGCTAAATATTGTGATAGCGGTGTTTTAGAAGTTCGGGATACTCCTACAAGAATAATATCCGCTTTTAATATCCCTCTTGGATCACGGCCATCATCATATTTAACAGCAAATTCAATAGCTTCTATTTTTTTAAAATAATCCTCGTCCAGTTTTCTAACTAGACCTGGTTCGAATAGAGGTGTTTTTCCATATAAAAGCTGAATTTTATCCATTAACGGCCCAATTATATCACAAGCATAGATCCCTTCCCGCTCAGCCAGTTCATTAATATAATGGCGTATATCTGGCTTAACAAGTGTATATACGATCATTCCATTATCCATTTTTGCTAAAGAAATTACTTCTTCTATATGAACCTTGTCCTCCACATATGGAAATCGCTTGATCGTTACTCCGCTGCCATTAAACTGGCTGACGGCTGCTTTCGTAACCAATTCGGCAGTCTCCCCAACAGAGTCAGACACAACATAGATGATTGGCTTTTTTGTCATCCCTTAACACCATCTCCTCTGTACATGATTTAATTATCTTCTGCAAGAGCAAGAAATGCTTTTGTTAAATTCGTTTTTGTAATTCTGCCTATTACCTCAAAGCCTTTTTCCGTTTCTTTAACAATCGGAAGCGCGTCAATTTGTTTCTCAATTAATTTCTTTGCAATATCAATTAATAAGTCTTCTTTTTCACACATTGTAATATTGGGCATTCTTGTCATGATTATGTTTACAGGGATATTCGTTAATTCCTGTTTCCCTATACTTGCACGCAGCAAATCTTTCCTAGAAAGAACGCCAACAAGTATGGATTCCTGGTCAACCACGAATAATGTTCCTACATCTTCCAAGAACATTGTACAAATGGCATCATAAACCGAAACATTTTCATTCACAACTACAGGTATCGATTGATAATCCTTCACATACAGCTTATTTAAATTATCTGTAAGCAGCTGAGTACCTGATTTTCCTGTATAGAAATAGCCGACCCGCGGTCTCGCATCTAAAAAGCCAGCCATTGTTAAAATGGCTAAATCCGGTCTTAATGTTGCTCGAGTTAAATTTAACTTTTCTGCAATATTTTCACCAGTGATTGGCCCGTTTTCCTTCACAATTTCTAATATTTTTTCTTGCCGCTTATTTAATTCGATTGTCCTCACCACCTAAATAGAAAAGCGTAAGCGCCTTGCCCACCCCCGACAAGCATAAGACAAGCTGTCGAGAAGGTTGTTCTTTAACTTTCTTGGCGGATTGGCTTATGACCTCGAGGTCGACAAAAACGCGACGTCCTGTCGCATTGTCGACACTAGTACGTCCTGTACGTCGGGGGTAGGCGCTGGAGCTAGACATAAAAAATTTATATATGCTTTGATGGGAATAAGTAGTACTTCTATCTCTGTTTCAGAAAGCCGGCGGCTGCTGTGAGCCGGTACACATAGAAGGATGAATTACCTCCCTGAGCATTCACTGTCAACCTGAGCTATCAGTTATAGCAGTGAACGGAAGATCCGTTATCAGAAATGAGTGGAGGACAATTGTCCTCAATTTGGGTGGTACCGCGCAAAATTAATGCGTCCCTGCAATTATGCAGGGGCGTTTTTTGTTTTTTTGGTAATGGACGATATGAAGGGGTAACCAAAAAGGAGGAAGCAAACAATGAGCTTACTAGAAGATTTAAAGTGGAGAGGGATTATTTACCAACAAACAGATGAAGAAGGAATGAAGGACACCTTAAATAAGGAGAAAATCTCTTTATATTGCGGGATGGATCCAACAGGTGACAGTATGCATATTGGGCATTTGCTGCCATTTCTTACATTGAGGAGATTTCAAAATCATGGACATCGTCCGATTGTACTTGTCGGCGGAGCAACTGGCTTAATTGGTGATCCAAAAATGACTGAAGAAAGAACACTGCAAACAGTTGAAACTGTGCAGCATAACGTAGATTGTCTGACAAAACAATTAAAAATGATTTTTGATTTCGAAGGAGAAAACGGAGCGATCATGGTAAATAACTATGATTGGACTGCACCGATGAATATTATCACCTTCCTAAGAGACTATGGGAAGCACGTAGGTATCAATTATATGCTGGCAAAGGATACGATTGCGTCACGCTTAGAAACAGGGATATCTTTTACAGAGTTTACCTACACAATCCTTCAAGGAATGGATTTTAAACATTTATATGAAAATTACCAATGTAAGCTGCAAATTGGCGGAAGCGACCAATGGGGCAATATTACGACAGGTCTTGAACTCATTAGAAAAATGACAGGGGAAGGCTCGAAAGCATATGGCTTAACGATTCCACTTGTGACTAAGGCTGATGGAACAAAATTTGGTAAAACGGAAAGTGGCGCTGTGTGGCTAGATCCGGAAAAAACCTCACCATATGAGTTCTATCAATTCTGGATTAATGCTGCTGATGCTGATGTTGTTAAATACTTGAAATACTTTACTTTCCTTTCTAAAGAAGAAATTGAAGCACTAGAACTATCTGTTCAAGAAGAAGCACATCTTCGTAAAGCTCAAAAAGCTTTAGCCGAGGAAATGACTCGTCTCATACATGGGGAGGAAGCATTAAATCAGGCAATAAAAATTTCAGAGGCATTATTTAGCGGTGAAGTTAGCAATCTTTCCGGGTCAGAAATTAAACAAGGATTTAAGGATGTCCCATCGTACGAGCATACTTCTGGTGAGGAAATTGGCCTTGTTGATTTACTAGTGGATGCAAAAATCTCGCCATCTAAACGTCAAGCTAGGGAAGATGTGGCAAATGGAGCCGTTTCGATTAATGGTGAAAGAGTAACAGAAACAGACTATGTCCTTACGGTAAATGATCGCATCGAGAATGAATTTACCATCATTCGCCGCGGGAAGAAGAAATATTTCTTAATTAAATACTAATTCATTAAGTCATCAGCAATAAAGATTTAATAAAAGCCCTAGAAATTACAAAAGCATAATTTCTAGGGCTTATTAAATTCCGTATATTTTATAACTTAAATTTCATAACTAAGCCGTTTAGCTTTTCAGCCTGTTTTGCAAGTTCTTCTGAACTACTGGCAACTTCATCCATTGAACTGCTGATTTGCTGGGAGGAGGCAGAGGTTTGTTCTACACCTGCAGCTGACTCTTCAGAAATGGCTGCGATTTCGGAAATTGATCCGCTCATGATTTCACTATTCGCAGTGATTGCAGCTAGATTTTCAGTAACAGTGAGGATATTATTGGACATGTTTTTTATCGCCGCACTAATGCCTTCGAACGTCTCACTAGTAGTTTTAATTTGGCTAGTCCCTTGAACAACTTCTTCATATCCTGTTTGTAATGATTTAGTTACTATATTTGATTCATCCTGAATACCTGTTACGATGTTTGTAATATCAGAAATAGATGAAGATACCTGTTCTGCAAGCTTTTTTACTTCATTAGCTACGACTGCAAAACCTTTGCCATGTTCTCCAGCTCTTGCTGATTCAATAGCTGCATTTAAAGCTAATAAATTCGTCTGGTCGGCGATATCTTTTATGACAGAAACCAATTTAGAAATTTCTTGAGACTTGGTATCAAGGCCGTACACTTTTTGCATTGCATCCTGCATAATTTGATCAATCTTTGTCATTTGATTAAAGGAAGACTCCATTAGCTGGCTTCCTTTACCAGTCATTAACAATACCTCATTAGACGCCTGTAGAATAAGATCGCCATTTGCATCCGCTTCTTGAACTGTGGATGAAAAGGAGCCCATGATGGAGGATAGATTGCTTGCATTGGCAGCTTGTGATTCTGTGCCAGTTGCCAATTCCTGCATGGTAGTCGCAATTTGTTGAGATCCAGCGTTTACCTCATTGGCAGATTGCGTTAATTCTTCACTCTGACCTGCAATAGATTCAGAGACTAGGTTAATTTCACTTAATAATTGGCGAACATTATTATTCATTTCATTTGTAGAAGCTACTAGCTGGCCAACTTCGTCTTTAGAATTATTTTTTAACGGTTCGTGGCTCATATCACCGGTAGCAATGAGATTCATTCTTTCCATTACCTTTTTTATTGGGCCTGAAATCACATTGGAGGTTATTAGTGCTACTGCAATACTAACAACTACAGCCAAAAGAATGACAATCGTTATGTAAAGGACCGTTTTTTCTCCACTAGCTATAATTTCTGTCCCTTTTCTATTAATTGAATCTTGGCTATCGCTGGCTAATTTTTCATATCCAGCCATAAGTTCACGAACGGTTGTATCTGTTTTTGCAAGGTTTTGCCGTGCGATTTCGATATTTCCTTTTTCGTACTCTTCAAATACTTCTTTGGCCACATACTGTCTCCATTCAACAGTACGCTTAATAAGTTCATCAAACTCCTGAGATGCACCAATCTTTCTAACTATTTGCTCATAATGCTTCCCTTTCTCAGTATATTCGTTAAAGCGTTCTTTGTAGTCACCGCCATATAGGACATAGCCTCGTGCAGTTGATATTCTATTTGCCAAAGTACTAGACATTTGCTCGTTTGCAATTAATAATTGGATCTCGTGATCAACTATAAATTCTGTATCATTATTCGTTGTATTGATTTGATAAAAACTAAAACCTCCTAATAGTAACACGAGAAAAATCACTATTGAAAATCCAAACAATATTTTCGTTCTAATACTTTTAAAGCTTAATAAATTCTTCAATTATTTTCCTCAACTTTCAATATATTCATCTTTTTTAGACATAACTACATAAGGCTAAAGTGTCATTTACTAAAGCCGTTTCGGTTTTGATATATAGTAGCCCTGAAGTATAGGTACACCCAATTGTTTTGCGGCTAACAGGTCATTCTTTGTTTCAATGCCTTCTAGCACTAATTTTATTTCTTTGTTTGTGAATTCTAAAAAGAGAGAGACAAGTGCCTGTTTTTCGGTTGATACGGATAAGCCTTTTGATTTCGTATGATCCAGCTTTACAAAATCAGGCGAAATAATTTCGATCATTTTAAAAGAGTCTTTAGTAACCGGTAAATCGTCAAATGCAATTTGGAAGCCATTCGATTTTAAAAACAATAGACGGCTCATAAAAATTTGTTGTTCCCAAATATTTTTTTGGATAGCTTCCTCGTTTATTTCAAAAACGATCTGTCCTCTAATAGTAGGAAATAAAAGGAGCAATTTATTTATGAAACTTTCGAAATCATGATGGACGATTGTTGTGGGCAGAATATTTATAAACAATAAATGAGATTTTAAATAAAAGTTAGGGTATTGCATGACTGCATTCTTAATGCAATACGTGTCTAACTCAAATAAAACCCCGTTATTTCTGGCCTTTTCAATTACAATTAGAGGATTCATTCGTGGTGTAGTTCTCATTAAAGCTTCATGTGCAAAAATAGTATCATTGCTGCAATTCATAAGCGGCTGATATTCACTGTACAATAATTTTTCTTGCGTTATTGTTGTAATGGACCGAAAATCTATTTTACACCCTTCTTCCTACACAATATTAGCTTATTATTTAGGTAATTCCGTATTTATTACACCCATTCCATCTAATATAGCCTTTGCATCTTTGTTTAAATATTCGAGTATATCTGTTCGCAAAAGCAATTCTGCTTTATCCTTAATAATTAGCTTTAAGCCTCTAATACAAAATTAGTTGCATATGTATTGATAGCGATTAATGTTGCCATGTCTTGTCTGGAGATAGGCTGATTCCCTGAATCATGTCTTTCTATAAGGAATTTAAGTAAATCTCTTGCATTGCTTTTCAGTGAAATCCTATGTTTATCTAATACATTTAGATTTTCTTCAATAAGTTTTCGCGCTGCGACAAAGTCTAATTGCTCCATATATTTATTGATATCAGCAATTAAATTTTCAACCTTCATAAAAGCTCACCTCACTTTAAATTTTTTTCTGCCCTAAACAATAAAACACTAAGTAATAGGCTTTTTCTGATAGAAAATAAAAAAGGCTATTCCAAATAGAATAGCCAAAAATTTCATGGAAAATAAACAAGAATTTGGTAACCTGGCAATCATAGCAATAG
>NZ_JBALPC010000134.1:0-1514 GCF_036965225.1 Bacillus sp. JJ1474
GTCTAATATTTTTTAAGCCCGATGTTTTTTTAACTTTGTTGTAGCTTTAAATTTTATCATGGACCTAATATGTATCAAACTCCTACTTATTTTTTCAATAATCACGCCCGATTCTGGAAGATTAATTATGTTTCTTATTGAAGATAATCAATCCCACATTAGTTTTAGTAAAAAGCTTCACAACCTTTTGTACCAACCTTTCATTTTAGTTGAATCTCTTACTGTTTAAATTCGACAAAAAAATTTTAGTTAATTCTTTCTTTGTTAAACAAAAAGGGAATGGAGAAAAACATTCCCTTTTTGACTACATGCCAATCATATTTGAGTTTTATTTAGTAAATTTTGGTTTAAGGCCACCTTTATAGGGTTCATGTTCAACGAATACAGTTATGTCCTTGCCGTCTTTATCTTTACCAGTTCTTTTATACGTAAATTTATTATTATTAAGTTCGGTAAGTTCAAGAGCGGCTCCATACTTATTATCTCCAATTGAAACATGGGCTCTTATTTTATTTTCGTGTACAATATCGAAGTAGCCATAATCACCGCGGCTTTTGCCTGTTTCAACATTGAAAAATTCATATTTATTAGTCTTGTCATCAAATTTTGCTAGACTTATAAACATCGAATTATACTTTGTAACGTCATTGCCATCTTCATCTAATACCTTTGTTCCGTTCCAAAGGGTACTACCTAAAATTTTATCTCCATCAACGTCTTTAACAATATCTCCTGTAGTAGTGTCTAACTGCTTGTCCGGATCAGTAAAAGACAGCTCTTTTTCTTTATATGGAACATGTTCAACGAGTACCTCTACATCGTTGCCATTAGCATCTTTCCCCATTCTTTTATAAGTAAAAACATCTTTATTTAGTTCTGTCATGTCAACAACAGCTTGATAATTCATTGATTCTGAAATTAATATCCTCTTCTTCCCATCATTGGTGATAAAGAATGTTCCTTTATCGCCACGACTTTCACCTGTCTTAGCATCAAAAAATTCATATCTTCCTGATTTTACATCATATTTCGCAAGACCAATAAAATTTGAGTTCTCTTTTGTTAAGTCATTATTATCTTTGTCATACACTCTTGTACCTTGCCAATTTGTACTGCTAAGAATGTTAGCTATTTCCTGTCCTTTGGTTAACTTATTTTCCTTTTTAGTCTCTTTAACAGCTTGTTCTTGCTTTTGTTTACTATTATTTTCTTTGGCGTCGGCACTAGCACTGCACCCTGTTAATACTAATGTGAATCCGAGCAGTATTGATGAAATTGCTTTTGCTTTTTTGTTCATTTCTATCGTCTCCTCATTTTATGATTGTAGTGTAATATACATTATTGCCTATTATTTATATTAGTTTTAGGGTTTCGATTGTACTGAGGGGGAGCTTATCAAACTGGCTATTTTGCTCCTGCTTTTAACAAAATTTGTTCAATTTCTTTAAACTCTTTCTCACGTGCATGTTGCAAAGGAGTTATATTATTTCTATCCGGAATGTTCACATCCGCCC
>NZ_JBALPC010000134.1:1556-4766 GCF_036965225.1 Bacillus sp. JJ1474
GAATGTTCACATCCGCCCCGTGATCGATTAGCAACTGTATGGCTTGCTGTTGTCTTTCACCACCGTTATTTAACACGATTGCTTCCATTAATGCGGTCCAACCGAGATCATTTACATGATTTACATCAATATCAGTCTTTGAGAGAATTTCCTTGATGGCATCTATATGACCATGTTCTGAAGCAGGAATCAATGCAGTTCCTCCATAACGGTTAATCATCGCCGGATCCGCCCCTGCTTCGATCGTAAGCTTAAGAATTTCAACATATCCTTCTGCACCGGCATATAAGAAAGGATTGTTTTTCATGTTATCTTGAATGTTGACGTTAGCCCCCGCTTTAATCAAGACTTTAGCGGTTTCGACATCATTATTATAAGTTGCAATCATAGTAGCAGTTCGTCCTTCTGAGTCCTTTGTATTTATATCCACACCTTCGTCAATCAATCTCTTTATTGTTTCTGTTTCCTTTCGTTCTGCAGCTTGAATTAATTGTTCATTCATATCTATTTCTACCCTTACCTCTTTTTCCTGTTTATTTGGTTCAGCATCATTATCTGAGACACATCCCTGAAGGAGGCCAATACCTCCAATAACTATTGTTATCAACCTCCACATCAAATTCACCTGCCTATCGTTCATTATTATTTTTGGCTATAAACTGTAAATAAAAGACTCAGATCCACTCAATGAACTTAGTTACTACTTCTAGTATGTTAGTGCACAATTATAAACTCCCTCTAAATAAATTCTTAAAAAAAGATAAACTTATTCTTAAAATTTCTTCAAGTAAAAAAAAAAAATAACCGTCACTTTTGTGACGGGTCTAAAACACTTTATTTAATTTAAACATTGAATCGATATCCGGCTCCCCAAACGGTTTCCAAGAATTTCGGCTGTGCAGGGTCTCGTTCAATTTTTCCACGTATTTTCCTGATATGAACTGTGACCGTTGAAACATCTGCAGCTGACTCCAGCCCCCAAATCTTTTCATAAAGCTGCTCTTTGCTTAATACTTGGTTTGGGTGCATTACAAAAAATACGAACAAATCAAATTCCTTTGTCGTAAACGGAACTTCTTCTCCGTTAATATTTACTTTGCGTGCTGACTTATCAATGGATATTCCATGGACGAAAATCGTATTTGAATTGGATTGATTCCCTGCTAACCGTTCATAGCGCGCTAAATGTGCTTTCACTCTAGCAACCAGTTCGCTTGGACTAAAAGGCTTAGTAATATAATCGTCTGCTCCTAATCCAAGACCTCGAATTTTATCGTTATCTTCCTTTTTAGCGGATACAAGCAATATAGGAATGTTTTTAACAGCCCGTATTTGTTTGCATATTTCAAATCCATTTAATCCTGGGAGCATAATGTCCAGGATGATTAAATCATAATTTCCTTTAAGCGCATGATGAAGCCCTGCATCACCAGTATGTTGAATATCGACACGAAAATTATTTATTTCTAAATAATCTCTTTGCAATTCTGCAATGCTAATATCATCTTCGATAAGTAATATTTCTTTCACATTTTTTCACCTCTCTTTAGGGAAATGAATACACTTGTACCTATGCCTATCTCGCTAGAAACCCAGATTTCCCCTCCATGCTCCCCAATAATTTGTTTTGCGATCGCAAGTCCTAAACCACTTCCGCCAGTCTGAGAATTTCTCGATTGTTCCGCACGATAAAAACGATCAAAAATATATGGTAAAGCAGAAGGTTCTATTCCTTGCCCATTATCCGTTACTTGTACAACTACATCATATAATTGTTCATGGAGAGAAATAGAGATGTTCTTTTTGTCTTTGTTCATATATTTCAGACAATTGCTCATTAAGTTGGCTAATACTCGTTTTAATTTCTCCCTATCCGCTGTCACGTAAATAGGTTTATTCAAAAGATGAAACTCAATATGAATACCTTGCTCAAGTAAATCCAGTTTAAGTTCTTCTAAGTAGTCTCTCATATATTTATCAAGTTCGACTGTTTCAAAATTGAATGGTTCCTTTTTTAAATCTAGCTTAGAAAATAAGAACAGCTCATCAATCAATGAATCCATATCTTTTGCTTTTAAGTACACTGTCGATAAATACTTTTCCATTTTTTGAGGAGTATTTGCTACACCATCTTTAATCCCCTCAACATATCCAATAATCGAAGTAATAGGTGTCTTTAAATCATGTGAAATATTAGACAGAAGCTCTTTTCGATTTTCTTCATACTGAAGCTGCAGATTAACGGATTCTTTTAATTTTATTCTCATTTCCTCAAACGCCCTATTTAACTGCCCGATTTCATCATTCGAAATGGCCTTGATTTCAAAATTTAAATCTCCTGATTTTATTCTTTCTGCACCTACTTTAAGAATTGAGATAGGCCTAATAATGCTTCGTGAAACTAAATAGTTCAATACACCAATAATCATAATAAACAGAAACAGCAAAAGTCCGGATAAAATTGGAAACAATTCTCGAATGAGCTCAGCATAGGAACTTGCCTTTCTTAATACGAAAATACTTCCTTCACTTTTATCCGGAAAATAAAAATCAAACTTCACATACGTAAAAAAATTGTCGTTGATTCTAATCGTATCTCGCGTATTGATGTTTGTTTCTTCAAACCCGGGAAGGGATTTAACCAATGCCTGTTTGTCAAGAGCAGGGGAAGCGTACTCGACTTTTGTGCCCTTTCTAACAACAATCTCGATATCCTCCTGCTCAATCCCCTTGATCTCCTTTTCATTTAGGAGCTGTTTAGGATTTTTTTTAGCAAAAAGCTTTAAATCGAGAAACACACTTTCTTCTACTGTTGTCAAAGGTTTTTGTACATACGTTTTTTTGTAAAGATGTTCTATAGATTTTACATCACCTGTAATGGCAAAAATAATTAAAAAACCAGCTGTCAATAATAAAGTGATAGAAAAAAGGATCACCCCAACATAAGACAACAGAAACCTCATTTTAATTGACATCTCTTTCACTCACTCTGTTATAAAATTTTCACTAGATCATTCCTTATTCTTAGCATGCAAGATACTTTTGTAAACCACACTATCCAGATTAAAGAAGCTCATTTTTCTAAAATATTTAAAGAACTATATCACACAAATCTTAAAACTTTCTAAAATATGTATGAAATATTTCTAAACACCTTTTAATAAGTGATGCTTTATTCTGTAGAGTAGTAATTCCCATTGAGTTGTAGAT
>NZ_JBALPC010000135.1:0-6753 GCF_036965225.1 Bacillus sp. JJ1474
ATCATATAGCATTTGTTATTGGTGTTCATATAAATACTTCATTTAGATTAATTGTTAAAATGTATTCTAAACAAGGTTTATTAGTAAAAGAAACTGTACTCGTGGAAGGAGCTCCCAGTGAAATCGTTTACAGAAGGTTTTTAGGGAAACTAGCGTGGTAGATAATAATACATTTCAAGTGGCTTCAAATACAAGCCAATGGGTAGGGTCAATAACAATTTAATTTTGAGTTGTTCTTAAAATAAAAGGTGCTTTACTACAATAATAATCTTTAACAAAATGTCGTATTCCCTGAATAAGGATAAGGCCAATTTTTCATTAGGGCTATTTTCAACGTTAACAGTCTTGGAGAACACCACGTCTGGAATCTACGCAAACAATCTGTATACCATGTGAATAGGTGTACAGATTGTTTGCGTATTTTTTTAAAAGTTTCATTTAGAGAATAGTTGAGATATATCGAGCAGCCGTCAGGACCACAAACACCACCATCGATAGAGCCAAATGTTTTCAAAGTAGGTTTAATGCCTTCTTCTTCTGCAATTTTTTCTAATGCTTCTTTAAAATACCTTTTTTGGTTGAGCACATGAAGCAGAGTATTTATTGTTCATTACAAAGAATGGAACACCAATTATTTGCATGCTTCTTGCATCTTTGATGTCTTTTTGAACGTCAGCTAAATAAGCATTTTCATCTTCAAGAATGGACCTCACTTTCTCTTCATTAAGTCCAACTTCTTTTGCTAATCCAATTAATTGTTCATTGTCTGGGAGGAATTTATTTTCGCATGTTTTCATTAAAAAAGTCAAAAAAAACTCTAAATCGCATAGGATTTAGATGTTATAAGAAGATTCCGTTCGATGAACTCAGCTAATCCGTCATTTTCATGGTGTCCTGTAATAAAATCAGCTGCAGCTTTAACCTTTTCGCAAGCGTTCCCCATGGCCACACCAGTACCTGCATGACGAAGCATCTCTATATCATTGGGTCCGTCTCCAATGGCTACGACTTCACTTGGACTCATTCGAAATTCAGTAAGTAAGCTTTTAATGGCAGACCATTTGGAAACATTTGGAGCAACTAGCTCAAATCCGTCATTCCAATCGATGACTTCTGCTTCTTTTTTAAACAATGCGGATAATTCCGGACATGGTGCACCTGTTCGAACACTGTATTTAAGAACATCTTGATAATTTACTTGTCTTAAGTCACCAATATACAGTGGCGGAATTTGCCCAACTTTTGCCCAATAATCGATTTCTTTATTTGATTCCTTATAATAAATCCCATTTGCTGTATGGATGATAACATTACAAGGACTTTCAGCGGTCAGATTGTGAAATCGTTCTTCGTTTAATCGGACGGTTTTCATTTGTATAATTCTTCCTGACTCTGCATCGTGAATAGCAGCACCATTCAAACAGATCATCGGAGTTTGTAATCCAATTTCTTTATGGTAGGGAACGGTTATGTCATAGTGTCGACCAGTGGCGAGAAAAACCTTGACTCCCTGATTAATGAGCCTATTAATAGCTTCTTTATTTCGGCTGGAAATGGAGTTTGAGGCTTTTAATAGTGTACCATCCATATCTATAAATATTGCACGCACATTCATTTATCTGCCTCCTCATTCGTTGATAAACCAATTGTATTATCTGAATATTAAAGCCAAGTAAATTCAATGTATAGATTTAGTGAAGAGTGGTGAGCAGTGGACGTTACTATGCAAAAAAAAGAGGGTTTGTATGTGGAAAGTAGGGAATAACCATGGTTAACTGGATGATTTTCCTTGGTTAAATTGGAAGATATATAGTTTTTACTCTTAAGAGGATATTGAATCCGTTATATTTATTAAATGACCCTATTTTAAGAGCTAAGCGGGGACACCAAGTACTCTAATTACGAAAAACTCAATGAAATCACTGCTTTTTTCAAAATAGCGGATCCTCTGACCCCAAACATAAGGAATTAACTCATTTTGTCACAATAAAAGGATCTGATGTCCGCTAAGTTCAGAATGAAATATCAAGAAATTAATGGTTATTTCATTTGCCTATGGTTCAGCAATTTTACATGCCAAAAGTAAAATATGTATAAAAAAGGACCAATCCTGTATGCGAATGGTCTGTTAATTTGTATGTTATTTTCAATGTTTCTCTACAAATACTGAACAACTATGAAAAATCCGACACATTTTTCTTTTTATTCATTATGCCAAATGGTTGCAAGTGTTCCTTCTCCAGCATGAGCAGCGATCGTGGAGCTTATTTCTCCGATGAAAATATCGAGATTAGGGAAGTGTGCTTTTATTTCTGAAGCGAGTTTATTTGCTTTATCCAGCACATTTCCATGAAGAATTTGTACTTGTAATATTGAATGCTTCTTATAGGATTCACCAAGCAGATCTAGCATACGTTTAATTGCTTTCTTTTCAGATCGAACCTTGTCGAAAAGTCCAAATTCACCATTTGTGTTTATTCGGATAATAGGTTTGATTTTTAGAAGACTGCCGAGTAAATAGGAAGTACCTGACATTCGTCCGCCTTTATAAAATTGATCAAGACTTCCTAGCAAAATATAATTTTCAGATTTGGCTGCTTCTTTCTGAAGAATTTCTGCGATATTTTTAGCAGGCATGCCGTCATTTAAAAGATTCATGCCTTTATATATTAAAGTCGTAATAGCATAGGACATCGATTTAGAATCGACTGTATCAACCGGAAAACCGGCAAGCGCAGCACCTGATAGACAGCTATTAATGGTTCCACTTAATTTTCCAGAAATATGAACGGCTATAGCTGAGTCATATTTACCTTTTAATTGTTCAAAAAGCTCCGCAAATCTCCCAGCTGAAGGCTGTGAGGTTTTTGGTATTTCTTTCGATGAACGAATACGGGAATATAGTTGATTTGTATTTAAATCTATCCCATCCTCAAATGTTTCATCGCCAAAAGTAATGGAGAGCGGGACGACATAAACATCAGGATGATTCCGCAGCTCATCTGTAATAAATGCCGTGCTGTCAGTAATCCAGGCTATCTTTTTGGTTGTCATAAATTCATTTGTCCTTTATCAAAAATTTACCCGCTGAAAGGCAATGCCAATATATTGAAACACATCGGATCCTTTTAAAAAAATGATTGTAAAATATCCATATTGAAAAAATAATACATACTAAACTATTGATCTTATTTGCCGGGCCTGTTTTATTATACACTAAATGTAAGCGTTTAAAAGACTCAATGATAAAATTCATTTTTTGCTCACATTTAAGCAAAAAACCCCTGAAAAATCAGGGGTTATGAATGGAATTTATTACGATTGGAGCTGTTGGGACCATTCCTCTACGTCCCAAACCTTCGTTACCCAGTCTTCATAGAAATCAGGTTCGTGGCAAACTAGCACGATTGTACCTTTATATGATTTTAATGCTCGTTTTAATTCTTCCTTTGCAACAACATCCAGATGGTTTGTAGGCTCATCGAATAGAAGCCAGTTGCTTTCATTCATAAGGAGCTTGCATAAGCGAACTTTTGCTTGCTCGCCGCCGCTTAATTGATTTAAAGGACGAGAAATATGCTCATTCTTCAAGCCGCATCGAGCGAGAGCAGCACGTACTTGATGCTGATCCATGGATGGGAACTCACTCCAAACATCATCAATCGGAGTGATGTTTCCAGCTTTTACTTCCTGTTCGAAATAAGAAGGGAAGAGGAAGTCTCCACGCTCCACTTTACCACTTATTGGCTTTATCTTTCCAAGCATTGTCTTCAAAAGTGTAGATTTACCGACACCGTTACAGCCGACAATCGCTATCTTTTCACCGCGTTCAATCGTGATTGACATTTTTGGTAATAAAGCATGTGTATAACCAATCTCAAAATCCTGCCCATCAAAAACATAACGGCTGCTTCCGCGGGATTCTTTGAAATCAAAAGTTGGTTTCATTGCTGTTTCAGGGCGATCAATTCTTTCCATGCGATCAAGCTGCTTTTGTCGGCTCTTTGCTCTGCCTGTCGTTGAATATCGCGCTTTATTTTTCGAAATGAAATCCTCTTGTTTCTTAATGAATTCCTGCTGTTTCTCATATGCATTAATATGCTGGTTTTTATTGATTTCCGCTAATTCTAGGAATTTATCATAGCTGGCTGTATAACGGGTCAGCTTCGAGAATTCCAGATGGAAAATGGTGTTTGATACTTGGTTCATGAATTCTGTATCATGGGAAATGAGCATGAAAGCATACGGATACTCTTTCAAATAATTCGTCAGCCAGCGAATATGCTCAACGTCCAAATAGTTGGTCGGCTCATCAAGCAATAGGACTTGTGGCTGTTCTAAAAGGAGCTTTGCCAATAAAACTTTTGTACGTTGGCCACCACTTAGTGCGGAAACGTCCCGATCCAGTCCGATGGCATCTAACCCAAGCCCGCGTGCTGCTTCCTCAATTTTAATATCAAGGGAATAAAATCCGCCTGCATCAAGACGATCCTGAATTTCTCCCATTTCTTCTAATAATGCTTCAAGTTCTTCAGGTGTTGCCTCCGCCATTTTTGAAGTCACTTCATTCAGAGCCTTTTCTTGTTCAAAAAGCGGAAGAAAAGCATCCTTTAGGACATCCCGCATTGTTTTTCCTGGTGTCAAAACTGTATGCTGATCAAGGTATCCATAATGAACATTAGGAGTCCATTCAACACGACCTGAATCATGAATTAATTGTTTAGTAATAATATTCATCAAGGTCGATTTCCCAACCCCGTTTGCACCAACTAAACCTACATGATCTTCTGCAAGTAATCGAAAGGAGACATCTTTAAATAGTGTTCTGTCACCAAATGTGTGACTTAATTTTTCAACATTTAATAAANNACCACTTCATCGAAAGTAATCCATTTTTACATAATACAAGATTTTTTCTTATAAAACTAGCATTTTTAGTAGCTAAGAAGGTGGAAAATGATTGGATATAAAGGGAAAAGAAATTTGATTGACAAAAATTCAGATGAACTTTGAACAAACCATTTATTCAGAAAAGAGGGGAATTATTTTATTTGAATATTTTCAAAAGAAAAAACCACATTATAAGTAATTTAATGAAAGGGGATGAATGATCATAAAAAAGGAGAATAATAAACCGGTTCCAAATGTCTCAGGAAGTTTTCAGATTGTCAGTGAAGAGCAAAAGAATTCTTTAGAAGAAACAATAGAAAATGGTGAATTAGACGAAGAAAGTTTGTATTACGCGAGAGTTTTTATGGAAGAGTAAAAAAACAGGCAAGCAAAAAGCACACCAAATTTAGTAAATAATCGGTGTGCTTTTTTATCATTTTGCTTATGACTAGAAAATTATCTTTCTTCCTTTACTTCAACTTCGATTTCATTCAATGGGATACCAATCGCATTTGCGACACCTTCACCGTAAGCAGGATCCGCTTGATAGCAATGTTTAATATGGCGAATCTGAATATGTCTTTCAACACCATTCATATTACGAGCTGTATTTTCAAACAATACTTGCTGTTGTTCTTTGCTCATTAAGTTGAAGAGACGGCCAGGCTGTTCAAAGTAGTTGTCATCATCTTCTCTAAAATCCCACTGACCGGCATCCCCTTGGAGAGCAAGGTACGGTTCTTTATACTTAGGTTGTTCTTTCCATTCACCATAACTGTTTGGTTCATAGTGAATGGTGCTGCCTTTGTTGCCGTCCACTCTCATTGCTCCATCACGATGGTAGCTGTGGAAAGGGCACTTTGGCTGATTAACAGGAATTTGATGGTGGTTAACACCTAAACGATAGCGCTGAGCATCTCCGTAAGAGAATAATCTGCCTTGCAGCATTCTATCAGGTGAGAAGCTAATACCTGGTACGACATTAGCTGGTGTAAAGGCAGCCTGTTCTACTTCAGCGAAATAGTTTTCTGGATTCCGATTGAGCACCCATTCTCCAACCTCGATGAGAGGGTAGTCCTTCTTATACCATACTTTAGTTAAGTCAAATGGGTTATCAGGATGATTTTTTGCTTGTTCCTCTGTCATCACTTGGATGTACATTTTCCATTTTGGGAAGTTGCCATTTTCGATATTTTCATAAAGATCTCTTTGATGGCTTTCACGATCTTTTCCAACAAGTAGTTCTGCCTCTTCGTCAGTGATGTTTTCAATGCCTTGTTGTGAACGCATGTGGAATTTCACCCATACTCGTTCATTTTGATCATTGATCATACTAAATGTATGGCTTCCGAATCCATGCATCGTACGGTACGACTTCGGAATTCCGCGGTCACTCATGACGATGGTCACTTGGTGCAATGCTTCAGGAAGTGAAGTCCAGAAGTCCCAGTTGTTGTTAGCGTTTCGCATATTCGTGCGGGGGTCACGCTTAACAGCATGGTTCAAATCAGGGAATTGCATCGGGTCTCTGAAGAAGAACACGGGTGTATTATTTCCAACGAGATCCCAGTTTCCTTCTTCCGTATAAAATCTCATCGAAAATCCACGAATATCCCGTTCAGCATCTGCTGCACCACGCTCACCAGCAACTGTAGAGAAACGTACAAACATATCTGTTTGTTTACCAATTTCAGAGAATATTTTAGCCTTTGTATATTTTGTAATATCATGGGTGACAGTAAACGTCCCATAGGCACCAGATCCTTTTGCATGCATTCGTCTTTCAGGAATCACTTCTCTGTCAAAATGAGCTAGCTTTTCTAGTAACCAAACATCCTGCAATAGGATCGGGCCTCTTGGACC
>NZ_JBALPC010000135.1:6836-7201 GCF_036965225.1 Bacillus sp. JJ1474
TCTCACTCAATGATAACATTTATCAAAGGGAAATCAATATCAAATTATAATTAATTTAAATTGATAAATGTTATAAAGGTAATTAACATAATAACAGTGAATAGTAGTTATGAAGGCAGTGTTAAAATAAAGTAGCAAGTATTAAAAGAAACAGGCACTTAATAGCAACATTAATATATCTATATTTTCAAACTTGGACAAAAGAACTTCTTTTTTAATACTAGAGACTTAAAAAAACATTGTGTTTTCAAGATCGCAGATTGTCTCGAATCGTACCTTTGAAAAGATCAGCAGCATATTCATCAAGCGTATGTAGGAACTCTTTTTAGAAAATTGGACAAACTATTTTTAAATAGGGGTTGTAC
>NZ_JBALPC010000135.1:7259-9705 GCF_036965225.1 Bacillus sp. JJ1474
TAAATAAATTGTGATAAAGTATTACTTAATATTCCTTTATATATCTAGCTTTTTTGTAAAAACAACTGTCTTTTTGGGAGAGACATTTGTTTTTAGGAAAGCGACAAACAGGAACTGAATACGTAAGGGGGCCTTGATTATGTCAAGCAAAACATTAGATGCTTTTTTAAAGGAAAACCTAGAAGAGTTAAGAGGTAAGGGACTGTATAATGTTATCGATCCGTTAGAAAGTCCAAACGGACCAATTATTAAGATTAATGGCAGAGAGCTGATAAATCTATCTTCCAATAACTATTTAGGGTTAGCTACTGATGAGCGATTAAAGGAAGCCGCTACAAAAGCAATTAATAAATACGGGGTTGGAGCGGGAGCTGTTCGGACGATTAACGGAACATTGGCCCTGCATGTAAAGCTAGAAGAAAAACTAGCTGAATTTAAACATACAGAGGCTGCTATTGCGTATCAATCTGGCTTCAATTGTAATATGGCTGCTATCTCAGCTGTTATGGACAAAAATGACGCAATTCTTTCCGATGAATTGAATCATGCTTCTATCATTGATGGCTGCCGGTTATCAAGAGCAAAGATCATCCGTTTTAACCATTCTGACATGGAAGATTTAAGAGCAAAAGCAAAAGAGGCGAAGGAATCTGGCTTATACAATAAAATCATGGTCATTACAGATGGCGTTTTCTCAATGGATGGAGATATCGCCAAGCTTCCTGAAATTGTGAGAATCGCAGAAGAATTCGACCTGATTACTTATGTAGATGATGCTCACGGATCAGGAGTTTTAGGTGATGGTGCAGGAACTGTCAAGCATTTCGGGCTTTCTGATAAAATTGATTTTCAAATCGGTACTCTCTCAAAAGCAATTGGTGTTGTTGGCGGATACGTTGCCGGAAAACAAGAGCTAATAGATTGGTTAAAAGTAAGAAGCAGACCATTCTTATTCTCTACATCGTTAACTCCGGCAGATGTGGCTGCAAGTATAAAGGCAATTGAAATATTAATGGAAAGTACTGAATTGAATGAGAAGCTTTGGAAGAATGCTAATTATTTAAAAACTGGCTTAAAGAACTTAGGCTTTGATATTGGTGATAGTGAAACTCCGATCACGCCTTGTATTATTGGCGATGAAGTAAAGACACAAGAGTTCAGCAGAAAGTTGAACGAGGCGGGCGTTTATGCGAAGTCAATCGTGTTCCCGACTGTTCCGCAGGGCACTGGAAGGGTTAGAAATATGCCAACAGCAGCACATACGAAGGAAATGCTTGATCAGGCTATTGCAATATATGAACAAGTAGGGAAAGAAATGGGTGTAATTTAATTAATTTGCCCCTCATTCAACATTTTTGAAGAATGGCAATGGAGACGAGAATTTTCACAGAGGAAGGTTTGGTTATTAAATGAAAAAGGTTTTTATTACAGGGGCTTTAGGTCAAATTGGATCTGAGTTAACGTTAAAACTTAGAGATATTTATGGAGCAGACAATGTAATTGCCACAGATATAAGAAAAAATGATTCAGAGGCTGCACTTTCTGGTCCTTTTGAAGTTGTAGATGTAACAGACACGAAAACGATGATTGAAATGGCTAAGAAGTATCAAGTGGATACTATTATTCATATGGCTGCCTTACTTTCGGCTACCGCTGAAAAAAATCCGGTATTCGCTTGGAATTTAAATATGGGCGGGCTCATGAATGCTTTAGAAACAGCGCGTGAGTTAAATTGCAAATTTTTCACT
The DNA here is from genome assembly GCF_036965225.1 of Bacillus sp. JJ1474. Taxonomy (NCBI): domain Bacteria; kingdom Bacillati; phylum Bacillota; class Bacilli; order Caryophanales; family Bacillaceae; genus Bacillus; species Bacillus sp. JJ1474. The sequence goes on from NZ_JBALPC010000135.1 coordinate 9,008, forward strand.
CCTAGCTCAATCGGTGCCTTTGGTCCATCAACGCCAAAGGATAACACCCCTCAAGACACTATTCAGCGTCCTACGACTATGTACGGTGTAAATAAAGTGGCGGGAGAATTACTTGCAGATTATTACTATTATAAATTTGGCGTTGATACAAGAGGTTTGAGATTTCCAGGATTAATCTCACATGTGACCCCTCCTGGAGGCGGTACAACCGATTACGCTGTTGAAATTTACTATGAAGCAATCAAAAATAAACACTATACTTCCTATATTGCGGAAGGAACCTATATGGATATGATGTATATGCCTGATGCATTAAATGCAATTGTAGACCTGATGGAGGCAGATGCTTCAAAATTAAATCATCGAAATTCATTTAATGTGACAGCAATGAGCTTTGAACCGGAACAAATCGCTGCAGAAATTAGAAAGTCCATACCAGAGTTTACGATGGATTATCAGGTGGATCCTGTTCGTCAAAAGATTGCGGACAGCTGGCCAAATTCGCTTGATGCCACAGCTGCAATAGAAGAGTGGGGCTTTAAGGCAGAATATGATCTTTCAAAAATGACAGCAGATATGTTAGAAAAGCTACGTAAATAATTTAAATTGCAAACCAAAAGGCAGCAAATAAAGCTGCCTTTTTTTTATATGTTAGGAAAGGTTAAATTGAAGTGCATAATCATAATATTAATTTGAAT
>NZ_JBALPC010000136.1:0-4329 GCF_036965225.1 Bacillus sp. JJ1474
GAAAGAGACATTCCTAGTTTTTTCTAAAAAATGATACAAAAATTTTGCAATTAAATAGACTCTTGGGAAACCCAAAAGCTAATAAACAAAAACTTACCGCTACAATAATTGCAAGTTTGCTTTACTTTTCAATAGTTGTATTTACAAACATATTTTTATGGAAGAAAACTCAATTAAGAAAATCTTAGTAGGTTTTTGATAAATTAGTTATTAATCAGCAAAATGAACAAATTCACCAACAGGCTTTCTATACCCTCTTGGTCTAATTTTTCCTGTTACTGATTTGCCTAATGTAATCATTAAAACAGGTTCGTGGTTATCTGGAATGTTGTAAATTTCTTTAATCGTTTGTTCATTGTGGACATGCATCGGGCAAGTATCCCATCCTTTATCTTTGGCAGCTAACATGAATAACATCGCAGATAGAGAAGCATTTCGAATATTATCTTCTTCTATTAATGTATTGTTATTACTGTATAAATTATTAATTGTCTCAATCGTATCATTGTATTCTAACTCGTCTATAATTCTAAGCATTTTCATGCCTTCATATAATCGAGGGGCTTCCTTGTATCCATCTTTATCTCCACATACGATGATCGTTGCAGAAGCACTAAGGGTTTTATGCTGTTCATATGAGGCTTTCTTGACAAGAGCTTTCTTTTCCTCTGATGTGACAACATAATAATGCGTAGTTTGAATGTTATATGATGAGGGATGGGTTTTAACGATTTCAAATATTTCTTGTAATTCAAGATCTGAGATTTTCACATCCGATTGAAAATTGATAGCTGAACGTCTACTTTTTGCTAATTCTACAAATTCCATATATGTATTCTCCTCTTTATGGTCGTTCTATTTGATAGAATAAATTTTACCATTATATCCTCATTATACATAATAAAAAAGAGCTTTTATTTGATGAAAGGCACAAAATGGTGAACTATAACTGCGACTTTTTTATTCGCCCTTCTATTAAATATACCGCTATTTTACTATATATCCATTTTTTGTTTATTACAATATAAAAGAGCGGGATCACAAAATGGGTTTGTGTTGCAATCATTTTTCCTATTCGATTAACATGATTGTTAAAGAAGGACAGACATAATAATGTTAAGAATTATGTATTCTAAATATTTTGGAAGGGGAGTGAAATACAAATGAACTTTGAAACCCTTATTTTTAATTCAATACCTGACGATGATATATTAGGTGGCATTGTAGAATTACATAAAGACATTTTTGGGAAATCAGATAATTTGATTAACAAAATGGCAAGTAAACCGCAACTATTAATTATAACCGCTATGAGTGGTACAAAGCTTATTGGATTTAAGATTGGATATGCATTGGATGATAATAAATTTTATAGTTGGATGGGGGGAGTGGATATCAATTATCGAAAATTTGGTGTAGCTTCGACCCTAATGGAAAAGCAACATCAATATGTAAGGGAACTGGGTTATAGTGTTGTTCAAACAAAAACAATGAATAAATGACGTAATATGTTAATTTTGAATATAAAAAATGGATTTGATGTTATTGATACGTATACCGATGAAAAAGGAATACATAAAATTATTCTTGAAAATAATTTACTCAACCTAAAGGGTAGCTAGGGTTTAAGTATAAGTAGCTTTTAGGTTGTATATTCTATATTCAGCATTCGGGGCAGCATTCCTGAATAGGGACAAACATTGTTTTGTAGATATTGTATAACTAATATGCAAAATATAATATGTTAAAATTGGATACAGAATTTATTTGGAGGAGTTTATTTTGACAGTAGAAAAAAGTTTAAGGATTTGTGAAAAAGGACATAAGTATTACAAAAGTAGTGAGTGTCCAAGTTGTCCTACCTGTGATAAAGAGAATAAGCCTAAAAGTGGCTTTCTTTCGAAACTCAGTTCACCTGCAAGAAATGCATTGGTTCACGAAGGGATTGACACTTTGAAGGAACTATCAAAGTACACTGAAAAAGAAATTTTAAAAATTCATGGTATTGGGCCAGCTTCCTTACCTATTTTGAGAACTTCATTAGAAGAAGTAGGGTTATCATTTAAAGAATAAATGAACTACAATATGTGACATACTTTACTTAATTAACTAGTGCAAGAGTTCAAAAGTTAGACTTGAACTCTTTGCCTTATACGAAATTAAAGGATTAATAATAATTAATAAATATCCAAGTTCATCTAGATATTGGACAACTGGTGTTTGATAGTGCCCAAGATGCTTCTAGAATCACTGAGGGCTTCTGGCTTCTTCTGACCTGTTTCTTTCTGTTCATGATCTAAGAACTCTACAAGTAATCCAAGCCTCTCAAGAGTATGGATACTTTAAAGCCCTTACAAAAAGGTTTCCCTTATCTACAAAAGCTTGAACCGACTTTCTCCTTTTGAAATTTCCAGTCCAACGACTGGATTCATCCTCATCATCTCCTAATCTCTTATTTGCAGGTACCCCTAATTCTTCCTTCTTGCAGTGTCACAGCTTTGCTTGTTATTCTAGATTTATGTCCCAACCAGCCTCAACGTGTTTCTACAAGGAGGGGGTAAACTGTTTACTTTAACGGGATCTAAGTCCCATGGGCAGTTACATTTACCCTGGCTACCGTTAAAAATAAAACCCTATTAAAAATCGTCAACAAGAAATATTTTCTTATCTGGCTGACCTTATAATACGAAAGGGCGCTTTTCTGAAACAAGGAAAGCGTCTTTCTTCATGAAAAGGGCCAGATTGTTGAACAAAAAGTGATAAAATATGTATATAAAATTGCAATCTTGGGCGTGATGACAATGGATAATAGGTTATTAGAAATATTTGTGGAATGGGAAGATAAATTAGACAAAGATGAGTGGTATTTTAGTAATTCCTTCGAATTAATTACTAAGGGAATGTCTCCCAAAGAAGCGTTTAACTACATTCCAAATGTTATTGAGGTTTTATTACAATTAGGGGATGACTTTTTAGTAGGGAAACCCTTTACTTCTTAATTGAACTTTATAGTCTTGCTGACACCACCCAGATACATCCTCACCTCGAAAGTAATTGGTCTATGTTAACACAATATATTAAGAAATATGAGGACTCTTATGCTACTCCATTTAAAGAACTTAGACGACAACTTAGAATAAAAGAGTGAGGCTAGTACCTTAGACAAGTAACGGGGGCTTTATCACAATAGAGGCTGACCGCTTCTGGTGGTAAAACCGCAAAACAGTTAACAATGAAATCTACTTGACGAAAGTTTAGGAAGGAAAAACCATGGAAAAAAACAATCAAATTTTCGCAAAAACAACAAGTCTTATTTTAAGAAGATTTAGTCTTAACGACACTGATGACTTCCATTTTTATCGTTCAAATTCTGAAGTTGCTAAATTTCAATCATGGGAGAATTATCAATATCACGAAGCCGAATCGTTCGTTAATGAACAAAGTAAAAATAACCCTAATCAACCAGGTACTTGGTTCCAGTTTGCCATTGCTTTAGCTGAGACTAATCAACTCATTGGAGATTGTGCACTTCATACGCTTTTAGACGAACCCAATATTGTAGAAATCGGGTTTACTCTTTCTCCAGGATACCAGGGGAATGGATATGCAAGTGAGGCTGTTAGTGCGTTATTGGATTATATATTTAATGTATTAGGAAAACACAAAGTAATTGCACATACAGATGTTAGAAATAACAAGTCTATTGCTTTACTTGAACGCGTTGGTATGAAGCGAGAAGGGCATTTTTTACAAAATTACATGTCAAAAGGACAGTGGATTGACGAATATCAATATTCAATTCTTAAGTCTGAATGGGAGAGTACCTCAAACCTGTTAATTTAAGGAAGAAAGAGTTTTTCATCGTGTTAAGCTGGAAAGCCCATTACCGAAAGATATAAAGTTTTAACAATTCTACTTTACTTGAAGATCGTTGAGCTGCTTAGACGGCTCTTTTTTCTTGTTCAACTAAAGGTGCAGGATAGTGTAAAAAGCAGTAGTTGTGGTAATAGGGGGGGATGGATATGTTTTTCTTTAATAAAGAAGATGTTTATATAGGATTTTCAATGGAAGAATTTTCAAAGGTAAGAGCAATTTTAAAAAGAGAAGGTATTAAATATACCTATAAAGTTATTGATCCTTCAGGAAAATGGTTGGGACCTGGTACATCGAGAGGAAACTTTGGAAGTTTCGGAATGAACAAGAATTATAAACAACAATATGTTGTTTCTGTTAGAAAAAAAGACGCAGAGAATGCAAATAATTTTGTTCATAGTGTTTTGCATTTATAAGTTTTATTTCACTAATGGGTGCTTTACTTGAAGATCGTTG
>NZ_JBALPC010000137.1:0-6455 GCF_036965225.1 Bacillus sp. JJ1474
AATGAAATGTGAGAAGACTTGTTAAGCGGAGTCTTCTTTTTTTTGAAGGCTATTACAAAATTTTTGTAGCTATTAAAATATTATTTTAACTACACAAATTTTGTGATATTATATTATTACTTGTTTAATTGAAAAAGTTTATTAAGGATGTGTCAGAATTGAAGGAATCTCATCGCCCAATATTTGATTTAGCAATTCGCACAGCCGATATGCTTGTAAAGATGTTTGGGTCTCGTTGTGAAGTAGCCGTTCATGATNNCATCTTGCTGGGAGTGTGACTGGAAGAAAAATTGGCTCTCCCATTACGGATCTAGTGTTAAACGAGCTAGCAAAAAAGGATCAGGAAATAGAGGATATTCCGAGTTATAAAACACAGTCGAGCAAAGGGAATGTGATGAAATCAGCAACGATCTTCCTTCGTGATATTCACGGTAAGATTATCGGTGCTTTATGTATTAATTATGATATAAGTCTATTAATGCAATTTGGCGGAGAGATCGAAGAATTTATTAGCTTTGATGAACAACAGCATACAAAATCAGAAAACTTCTTCACCTCTGTCCAAGAGGTTATCCATGAAATGGTTGAACAAGTTTTGCTCGGATTTAAGAAAGCGCCATCCCTAATGAGCCTTGATGAAAAAGTGGAATGTGTTAGGCAACTTGATGAAAAAGGGACATTTCTAATAAAAGGTGCAACAGATTATGTGGCATCAGTACTCGGTGTTTCAAAATTCACGGTTTATAATTATTTACAAAAAATTAGAACAATAAATGAGCTTCAGCCAGAAGAGCTTGCTGAACATAAATAATTTTGAACTCATAAATTAATAGAAAAGCGGAAGCGCCTTGGTCACCCCCGACAAGCACAAGTCGAGCCACCCGGAAAGGTGTTCTTTACCTTTCTGGGAGGATTGGCTTGTGACCTCGAGGGGGTAGGCGCTGGAGCTAGACAGTTCTCAAACTCGAGATAAGTTATTCTAATATTTATTAAAAAGGAGCATTCGACATGAAATATAGATCCGCTTTTGATATTATCGGTCCGGTTATGATTGGCCCATCCAGCTCTCATACAGCAGGAGCTGCAAGAATTGGACGTGTGGCCAGAACATTATTTAACCGGCTTCCAAAGAAAGCAGTAATATCTTTATATGGTTCATTTGCCAAAACCTATAAAGGCCATGGGACGGATGTAGCAATAGTTGGCGGGCTCTTAGATTTTGATACGTACGATGAGCGTATTCCTTCTTCACTGAAGCTTGCTGAAGAGGCTGGAATGGAGATTGTATTTTCTATAGAGGAAATGGTACCAGATCATCCGAATACCGTTCGGATTAATTTATACGATGAAAAAGGTGATTTAGAGGTTGTTGGTATTTCAATTGGCGGAGGCACGATTGAAATAACTGAACTAAATTCATTTAAGCTTAAATTGTCTGGCGAACATCCAGCTATTCTTGTTGTTCATAACGATCAGTTTGGTGTTATCTCATCTGTTACAAAAATATTAGCCAATCATGAAATCAATATTGGTCATATGGAGGTTTCCCGTAAGGAAAAGGGAAAAATGGCCTTAATGGTGATAGAGGTAGATCAAAAGATCCAACAGGATGTCATTGCAGAGATTGAAAATGTACCTAATGTAACGCAGATTATTAGAATGGTTGATTAACTTATTCAGCAGAAATCCCCTGCTTCTATAAATGGGGGATGAGTAAAAAATAATAACTAATTTAGTGGAGTGTTAAACCACGGCAGAATAAAGTTAAAGCCTCCGGCGGATGCCTCGATTTTTTAAATGGAATTTTTCGAGCGAGCTCGAAAAAAATCGGGCACAAATACGCCAAGGCGCATTTGATTATATAGCCAGGATTAGGGGTGGAAAGATGATTTTATTTAGAAATGTAGCTGAACTTGTTGAGCTTGCCGAAAGTAAACAAGTGAAAATAGCAGAAATTATGATTCAGCAGGAAATTGAGGTTACTGGGCTTACTAGAGAAGAAATTATTGCTAAGATGGATCGTAATTTAACGGTTATGGAAGAAGCTGTTGAGCGCGGTTTAAAAGGGGTTACTTCAGTCTCCGGTTTAACAGGTGGAGATGCAGTTCTGCTGCAAAATTATATTAAAAGCGGAAAATCATTATCAGGAAATATTCTGCTGGATGCGGTAAGTAAAGCAGTAGCAACGAACGAAGTTAACGCAGCAATGGGTACTATTTGTGCAACTCCGACTGCTGGTTCTGCAGGTGTTGTACCTGGTACATTATTTGCAGTGAAGGAAGTCTTAAATCCAACGAGAATGGAAATGATTGAATTTCTATTTACTTCTGCAGCCTTTGGCTTTGTTGTCGCAAACAATGCGTCTATTTCTGGTGCTGCTGGCGGCTGTCAGGCTGAGGTGGGCTCGGCAAGCGGGATGGCGGCTGCCTCTATTGTTGAGCTTGCTGGAGGTTCACCTAGTCAGGCTGCTGAGGCAATGGCCATTACATTGAAAAACATGCTTGGCTTAGTATGTGACCCTGTTGCAGGATTAGTAGAAGTTCCTTGTGTGAAACGAAATGCAATGGGTGCTTCAAATGCGATGACCGCAGCTGATATGGCTCTAGCTGGCATTAAAAGCCGAATTCCATGTGATGAAGTCATTCATGCGATGTTCCTCATTGGTCAGTCAATGCCATCAGCATTAAGAGAAACGGCTGAAGGCGGCCTTGCTGCAACTCCAACAGGACGAAGACTAGAAGCAGAAATATTTGGCGAAAAAAAATAAAATACATGAGATGCCTGGATATGGTGAATGTCCAGGTTTTTTTGTTTTTGCTATTCACACTTCTGACATATTTTAGTAAATCATTATCATTGTAAATAAATATTCACAGATTCCTACTAGTCAATGGTGGTAAGATGAATGTAATAAAAATAAGGAGCGATAGGTGATGGAGGAGATATTAACGAAAATATTGAATGGAATGAATGACATAAGAAATCAAGTTGCTGAAATCAGTGATAACATTAAATCGCTGGAGAGACGGCTGGATCGATTGGAGAAAGTCGATAGCATTGAACATAGAATAGAAGTGAATCAAATTGATTTGTCTGATATTAAGGACATAGTTGAAAAAATGGAATCCTATCAAAGAGAGGAATTAAATGACTTTTTTCAATATTTGAAAGGGGCTTCAATTAAAATATTCAGCGAAGAATTACTTTGTATTAATCAGCGTTTGGATGCCCAATTAACGAAAATTGCTAAAAACGAAGAAGCTATTTTGATGCTAAAGGGTAAGAACATGGTCAGCTGATTATTTTTAGTTATATGCTATATCAAAAGAGGCCGGAAATATGGCTTCTTTTTCTTTTTCGAAAAGCTGTTGTGAGTCCAGTAATAAAATTTTTCCTAAAACGCAGAAACCCCCTTGCATCTTATTTGAGGAGGGATTATGATAGCTAAAGAAAAATTATTTAGAATGACGAAATAAATAGCTACATGAATGAAGGAAGAGGAAAAAATGCCACAGTCGTATAGTACATTAAAGGCAAATGAAAAGCTTAGTATCCGAAATGGAATTGCAACAACGATTGTCCTAAATATTAGTAACAATTATTTTCCCTTGTTCGCTATTAGTGTTCTTGGGGCTACGAATTATCAGGTCGGATTAATTAGTTCATTGCCGCAATTTGTCGGGATGTTCGCGATGCTGATCGGATCAATCATTTTAAGCAAATTAGAAGAAAAGAAGAAATTTACAGCTTATTCCTTTCTGGCTGCACGTTTGTTTCTCATCGCAATGTTTTTTGTCATATATCTACCTGTTGAATATCGGAGCTGGGCATTTGTTCTTTTAGTTGGATTTATGAATTTACCTGGTTCATTTGCCAATTTAAGCTGGCAATCCTTTATTGGAGACCTTATTCCTGACGAAAGAAGAAGCGGCTTTTTTAGTGACCGAAATAAAATGATGACTATTGTTGGGATGATATCTACCTTCTTGATCGGTATTCTCTTGCAGCAATTTGATAAGAGCAATGCTTTGCCATTTCAGCTATTATTTATTTGTGCATTCCTTTTCGGGTTATTGGAAGTTTACTATTTATTGAAGCATAAAGAAAAAAAGACTGATAAGAAAATAGAAAAGAAGAAACTAAATCTAGGCCTCCAGGTTTATAAACATAAACCATTCGTCTATTTTTTAGTTTGCTGCTTATTTTTTAATTTTGGATGGCAAATGGCGTGGTCATTATTTAGTATTTACCAAATAAAATATGCAGGAGCGACTGCTTTTTGGATCAGTTTATTTACAGTTTCCAATCAAATTGCTCAGATAGCCAGTTTTAAATGGTGGGGGAGAATGGCCGACAAACACAGCAATGCAAAGATGCTGATATTGGTATCTTTAGGAATGGCCAGTACTCCAATTTTGACTGTGCTCTCCACTAATTTAGTTTATCTTGTCATTGTAAATGCTTCTTCTGGCTTATTCGTCTCGGGGACCGTGTTATTATTATTTAATCATTTATTAGAGGTTACAACGGAGGATAATCGCAGTACATGTATTTCGAATTATAATATATTGCTAGCACTTGTAGCGTTTATTGCTCCACAGTTCGGTGTATTCCTTCTTGAGAATACTAGTATGGACGTGGCCATGACTATTTCTACTATTCTAAGAGGAGCTAGCGCCATTCTGTTCTTTTTTATGTTCTTATATATGCGAAAAAGCCATGCGGGAACAATCGGCAGTAAAGTGCTTGGATAAATGGAAAGACGCCAGCTAAAGTGGCGTCTTTTTACTTAAATTGATTTCTCCAGTTCATACCAATAATAACAAAGTGTATCAAGACCTTTATCAAAGTTTTCTAAATGAAAATGCTCATTTGGCGCATGGAAATTTTCATCAGGCAGACCGAAACCCATTAAGACAACAGGAAGCTTTAATATTTGATCAAATGCCGCTACGATCGGAATGGATCCGCCTCCACGTGTATAGGATGTAGGAACTCCATATACCTTTTCATAGGCACGGCCAGCAGCTTGAATAGCTGGATGGTCAAAAGGAGTGACATACGGTGAACCCTTATCAAATAAAGAAATATTCACCTCTACACCTTTTGGTTTATTTTTTTCGATATGCTGCTTTAAAAGGTTTACAATCTCATCAGGATCTTGATTTGGGACTAGACGGCATGTAATTTTTGCAGTAGCTTCAGAAGGGATGACTGTTTTAATGCCTTCACCTTGGAAACCCCCATAAATCCCATTTACTTCAAGTGTCGGCCTAACCCATAATCTTTCTAATGTCGTATAGCCTTTTTCTCCGAATAATTCTGTGACTCCAGCTTGCTGCTTAAAGCTTTCATCACTCATTTCCAAAGCATCGTATGCTTGTTTTTCATCTTCAGTTAAAGGCTGAACTTGATCATAAAATCCATCTACAGTTATTTTTCCATCGATATCATGGAATGTATTAACTAGTTGGACTAGGGCGTGAATAGGGTTTTGCACAGCTCCGCCATATAAACCTGAATGCAGATCTCCTTTTGCACCTTTCACATCAATTTGTAAGCCGCATAATCCGCGTAGACCATAGCAAATGGTAGGCTTGCCTTTATCAATCATGCCCGTATCCGATATAACAATCACATCAGCTGATAAAAGCTCTTTATTTTCTTCAACAAAAGCTGGAAGATTAGGACTTCCAATCTCCTCTTCGCCCTCAATGCAAAACTTAAAGTTTACCGGAAGAGTGCCAGTTGTTTGCAGGATTGCTTCAATGGCTTTCAAATGCATGAATACTTGTCCCTTATCATCACTGGCACCACGAGCAAATATTTTTTCATCTCTAATATCTGCTTCAAATGGGGAAGTCACCCATAAATGAAGGGGATCTACAGGTTGTACATCATAGTGGCCATATATAAGAACTGTCGGTTTTCCTTCGGCCTTTAACCAGTCTCCATAGACAACGGGATGCCCTTTTGTTTCGTAAATTTTTACATTTTCAACCCCTATTTTTGCCAGTGCATCAGCTGTCCATTGGGCTGCCCTTTGTACATCGTCTTTATGGTCGGGCAGGGCACTAATACTTGGGATTGCTAAAAATTCAAAGAGCTCCTTAAGATGTATTTCTCTCTTATCCTGAAGAAAATCCAATACTGCTTGATTCATTTTACCTTCCTCCATGTCCTTATGTCATTATTCCGGAATTACCTTTACATAATCTTTCCAAATTGTTTGTCCTATCTAACTATAACATAGTCAACTGTTTGGATAAAAACTCTAAGCCACTACCGTCAGGCATCGGGTTTTCAATGAAGAAAATTGGGTGAATAAATATATAAAATTTTCAGAAAACTCATTGACTTTTTACCATTTCCAATGTATCTTTGTGATAAATATATGACACATAATAATCATCACGATAAATAAACGTTATATAAAATTATTTAAAGGATCGATT
>NZ_JBALPC010000138.1:0-3688 GCF_036965225.1 Bacillus sp. JJ1474
GAAGTTTAATTTGTACAAACCACAAGGGTTTATTTTAACATTTTTTTTAAGGATTAAAAAATAAAAAATAATTCTTAATTATTTTTCTCGAGAGAAAAGTTTCAAATTTCGGATCCCATACTTTTCTATACTATTTTCATCCTCCCCATTATTAAACTGGCTTATTCTTGCTGAAAAAGATTCACCTATGACCAAGACGAAGAAAACAATCCTTTGAAGGCTGTAAAGGATTTCAAAGAAGCCATCGCAAGTGTTACCAATCTAATATTTTTTTAAAAATGTGAACTTTCTGCTCTTTCATTCGTATTATTAATAGAATTAAAAATAGAGGAGGAATTTCATTGGGTAATAAGATTATGATTTCGCTTGGAAAGCTAGCACTCGCCGGTTCAATTGGTTTATCAGGAATTGCAGGCGGACTTTTGTCCGAACATCAGGTCTCAGCAGCGGAAAACATTAACGAAGTCAATTTTGAAAAAAAGGCAAAGGAATATGCTGATCTTTTTAAAACTACGGATTGGGAAAAAGCATACGGCCACTTAAGTAACAGCCTTCAAGCAAAAGTAGCAAAGGAACAGCTGCCAACCCTTATTGCAGGCCTAACAGAAGCACAATTTGGAAAAACAAAAGAAATCACGTTAAAAGATATCAAAAAGAATGGAGTGCACACGAATGCCGCTTTCACAGTGACAGCTGATCAAGGTGTGTACGAGCTTGTTTTGCGATTAAACGATGCTGGGCAGATTGACGACATGCTTTTCAATACATACGCTGTACCAGGGCAATATCTTAATCCTTCCTACAATCATCCAGAAAATTATACTGAAAAGCAGGTAGTTTTTGGAGATGGAGAATTCACCATTCCGGGAGTTTTGACAGTGCCAAAAGGAGAAGGTCCATTTCCTGTTGTCGTCCTTGTTCATGGTTCTGGGGCACATGATATGGATGAAACGTTTGCTTCATTAAAGCCATTTCGTGATATGGCTGTAGGACTCGTGAATGAAGGTGTAGCTGTCCTGCGTTATGACAAAAGAACATACTCCCATGCGATTAAAAGCTATTTAACACCGAAGTTTACTATCAAGGATGAAACAGTACTTGATGCTAATTTAGCTGTAGAAAAATTAAAGGCTATGCCAGAAATTGATGCTGAAAATATCTTTGTATTTGGCCACAGCCAGGGAGCTTTTGCCCTTCCAATGATTATCGATAATGACAAGAACAAAGATATTAAAGGGGTTATTGGAGCAGCCGGCCCTTCTGGGAAATTCCATGAACTCATGATCTGGCAGGTTGAGCAGCAATTACAGAGGGCAAAGGATATGAACGTACCTGCTGAGCAGGTAAAAGCTGCTGAAGCCAGCGTGGCTTTCTTCAAGGAACAATTTTCTTTATTGGATGACCCCCAATATTCAGCTGACAATTTACCGGCTAATTTCCAGTTTACGCCATCTTACTGGTGGTTTGATCTTCGTGATTTCGTTCCAGCCGAGCTTGCGAAAAAACAATCAGTTCCTACCTTACTTCTTCAAGGAGGAAAGGATATTCAAGTACCTTCTTCAGAATTAGATGCTTGGAAAAAAGCGCTAAAAGACCGTGACAACGTAGATTACAAACTCTATCCTGATATGTTCCACATGCTTGTTAACTTTAAGGGCCAAATAGACGGAATGACAGAATACATGACACAAGGTAATGTTCCACAGGAATTCATTTCGGATATTGCCCAATGGGTGAAAACAGGTGAAATTAAAGAAGTGATAAGTAAGCCACAGGAGCCAAGCAGTCCTGCGAAAATGGTGTATTGGGACAGCTTATTAATGAAAAAAGGACAAATTGGGAAAGTCACTATTACAAAACCAATTAACCTCTGGAAGCGCGAAGGCGATAAGCTTGTCTTTGAAAGGATCCTTAAGCCAGGCGAGCAATACCGCGTCTACCGTCAAGACGATAAATTCGGCGGCCAATATGGGCTCGGCGGCGGTTACTATGTGACGAATATGAAGGGATATGTAGATTATAGGACACCTTCAAAGGCGAAATTGAAAGAATTGAATGAGGGTTAATGTTAAATTAAAAGGGGTAGTCAAGAAAGTACCTAAATAAGTTAAGCAGCTGGCAAAAATAGCTCGTATTTGTCAGCTGCTTTTTTTGAATAAATATACCTTTCCATAACAAAAACCAAAACGTCAGTCCTCTGCACAGCTTACCCCACGTACGGTTGTGGAGTATGTTACAGCTATTGCAAAAATTGTAAATGAAAGATACATTTGCAGGGTATACATGGAAAATTCCTTGCTTTAGTAGAAATAAGATTTATGACATCCCGGGAGGAATATACAAATTTAAAAATACAAATACAGATAAATTTCCTACATCAACAAGCATATGGGAATAAACACTCCACCTTAAACTACTCGTTCTATAACGGATGAGTGACCAGATGATTCCCATTACAACTAAGCTAATATACATTTGATAAGAACGATTCGCTATAGAAAAGACTCCCCACATAAATGGATGACTTAATACAAATAATAGAGTTGAATACATAATAGTTACCCGTCTAGGGAAACTCTCCCCTGCATCCAGCAATAATCCTCTCCAATAGCCTTCCTCAAACCATGGATTGATAAGGGCAAATAAAAGCAAAAACAGTGTTATATGCGGATACTCTAACAGTAAATTTACATTTGGAAGTAAAATGCCAACAGCAGGGAAAATTCCAATCAATAGCCCGAACAATAGCCATTTTTTTATAAAGACTGGTTTTTTCAGCCAATCCTTATATACTTCTGCCGGTACGAACAATAATTTCATTAATCCGGTTAAACCCCAATAGGAAGCTGCCGTTATCATCCAGCAATAATCAGGAATATACTGATAACTTATGGATGCAATCCAATGGACGATGAAAATAATGAAAATGGGTGACAATAAAACTACTGTTCTATTTCTTTTACTATTTAACGTAAATATAGCAATCACCCTATTAAAGATATTTTACTTCTTGTAAATTGCCTAAAAGAATGAATTAGGATATATTCAATAACTTTTCAACTCTTTGCAGCAGACTATCAATTTGTTTATTAGCATCAATTTTCTCTGCGCCAAATGCCAAACTGTGGACTAAAATTCCGTCCATACTGGACATAATGATTTTTACAATCTCTTCTGCTGGTATTGAAAGCTGAAATTCACCCTGTTCTATCCCTGCATGAAGCAAGTTTAAAAATAACTGAACAGTTTTATCATATCGATTCAAAAAAAACTCTTTTGCCCTTGGTTCTCTCCAGCTCGATATCCAAAATTCATAAATAGCTGGATAAATACTTTCATCAATTGTAGGAAAAATTAATTTATTACTTTCTAAAAAATCTCTAAGCTTTTCGAATGCGGACTGAACTTTCAAGTTCTTAAGTGATAAAGAATCATCCAGTTGTTCATCCAGATAATTCAGTAGGGCTTCGAATATTTCGATCTTATCTTTGAAATATAAATAAATCCATCCCCGGCTCATCCCTGCTTCTTCAACAATATCCTTGAGTGTGGCTTTTTCATATCCTTTTCGTTTAAACACCTCCATTGAGGCCATTAATATCTGATGTATCCTTTGCTCCTTATGTTCTTCGCTTACTTTCGGCATAACCTGCTGCACCTCCATTAAATAAATGAACCTCGTGTGATT
>NZ_JBALPC010000139.1:0-12802 GCF_036965225.1 Bacillus sp. JJ1474
ATTTACAATATATTATTAGTATTATTTCTTCAAAATTCTGCAAAAAATTCAAAAATTATCGGATGATAAACGAAATTTATTTACAATAATTTTTCACCTTATTCAGTCCTTTCACCCGAACAACCCCCTCTTTTTTTGCATAAATTGTAGTAAAGGAGGGATACATTATGAATCCATTAGCTTTACTATATTTAGCATGTATTTTGGCTGGACTTGCTTTAATGAAGGTTCCTACATCTGCTGTGATCACGGCAGGTATCGCGAGTTTATTTCATATTTTAGGCGTAATTGCAATCATCGTTTTCTCTTTGGCGCTGCTTTATCTAGGAGTCAAAGCTTTAATTGGTAAATAAAATGAATCAGGAGATCTTTACATGATCTCCTGGTGTACATAAAGACAAGTTAGAATATTGAAACTCTTTTACAATTATTCCGTCATATTATTAAAGGAGTTAAAATTATGAACAAGTACTTATTTCTGCTCATTGGATTTCTTTTATTAACGGGATGTGCTGAAAAAAAAGCGGAATCACCAAAACCAAAAGGGACTGCAGAAGAAATAAAAATTGAAGAGTATTTTCCTCAAGAGAATAAAACATATGTATACCGAGGTGAAGGGAATGAATATGCAGCCTTTACTGAATTTTTTTATCAAAGAACAGACAGCTATCTTCCTTCTATTGTTGAAAATGGCGGAACTAGAATATTAAAAATTTATAAATTAACGGATAAAGGAATTTATCAGGTTTATGATCGGCCTGAATTCTATGATGAAGAGATTCCACCTTTGGCAGAGTTAGAAAAGCAATTTAACCTTGTCCCACTTTTAATAAAACCATTACAAGTAGAGAAATCATTTAATGGCTTTACAATAAGTCATACAAATGCGGAGCTGTTGCTCCCTATTGGTAAAGTAAAAAATGTCGTCATCATCGAACAGTATGATAAGGAAAATGAGACGATTGTCCGAAAGTATTGGGCACCTGGTATGGGGATGGTTAAGCAGGAATTTGTTTCATCTGAAAAGAATACAGAAAAATTCTCAGTTACGTCAGAGCTTGAAAAAATTCATTAATCATAGTATGGCATGCTAATTACACCATTTCGGTTTTCAAGCATGCCTCTTATTCATTTATTATGAATGTATAAAGCAGTATAATAGGAAGGATCCATGATTTTCATAGAGAGGGGCCATACATATGTCATATCCTAATACAGATGAAATTTTTCAATTAATTTCTAAGCTTGTATCCATTCCAAGTCCATCTGGAAATACAAATGATGTCATTACATTTGTCGAAAATTATTTAAAAGAAATAGAGATCGAAACAAAAAGAAATCGCAAAGGCGGTCTAATTGCAACGATTGGCGGCCAGGATGATACGAACCATCGAATGCTTACAGCTCATGTAGACACACTTGGTGCGATCGTTAAGGAAATAAAACCGAGCGGAAGGTTAAAGCTTGATCTAATTGGCGGATTTAAATATAACTCTATTGAAGGGGAATATTGCGAGATTGAAACAGCATCAGGAAAAAAATATACCGGGACAATTTTATTGCATCAAACGTCCGTCCACGTATACAAAGATGCGGGCAAGGCTGAAAGAAACCAGGATAATATGGAAGTGCGTTTAGATGAAGTAGTAAAAAATGCAGAGGAAGTTCGTGCCTTAGGCATTGAGGTCGGAGATTTTGTCTCTTTTGACCCTAGAGTGGAAATAACACCGTCTGGATTTATTAAATCAAGACATTTAGATGATAAGGCAAGCGTAGCCATTCTTCTGCTATTAATTAAACAAATCAAGACCGAGAAAATCGAACTGCCCTATACGACCCATTTTTTAATCTCTAATAATGAGGAAATTGGTTATGGTGGTAATTCAAATATTACTCCAGAAACAGTTGAATATTTGGCTGTTGATATGGGAGCCATGGGTGATGGTCAATCTACTGATGAATACACAGTATCTATTTGTGTAAAGGATGCAAGCGGACCTTACCACTATGGTTTAAGAAAAAGACTTGTTCAGCTTGCAGTGGATAACCAAATTGATTATAAGCTAGATATTTATCCTTTTTATGGATCAGATGCATCTGCCGCAATCCGGTCAGGTCATGATATCGTTCATGGCTTAGTTGGACCTGGAATTGATTCATCCCATGCTTTTGAACGTACTCATAAGTCTTCCATTGATAATACAGCTAAATTACTCTATCATTACGTTTTATCAGAAATGATCGAATAAACACTAGTAAACCAAGCCCTTGTTAGTGGCTTGGTTTACCTTTTTCTGCAAACAAAAAATATCTAATTTAAAATGCAGTTTTCGCACCCAAGTAACGGGTTTTCCAATAGGTTAGAGTCATATCGCTAATTATGACCCCAGTAGACGATCCAGAGTGGATAAATTTATTGTTTCCTAGGTAAATTCCTGCATGTGATGGACCTGATGAACTAGTATTAAAGAACACAATATCCCCTAAGTTTGGTGATGAAACTGGCTTTGTTGCATTCCAAATGGTTATGACTGTTCGCGGAAAAGATATTCCTGCATGATTAAAAACATAGTTTAAGTAGCCGCTGCAATCAAATCCCGCAGGTGAGCTCCCTCCCCAAACATACGGTACACCTATATATTTCTTTGCTTCAGCAATCAGAGCATCAACCTTTGAAACTGCACTTTCTTTAATTTGAGTTGCAGGTGCCTGTTGTACCGTTAATTTTTGACCTACATAAATGACATTAGAATTTAAACTATTCATAGACATTAACTGTGAAACAGATAAATTATTTTCAGTTGCTATTTTCCAAAGAGAATCTCCATTTTGGACTGTATATGTATTAATTGAATCAGGACGATCAACTGGAGGGGCAGGCTGAGCTGGCTTGACAAGTAGTTTTTGCCCAGGATAAATAAAGTCAGAATTCAGATTGTTCAAACTTTTTAATGCGTCAATCGTTTGTTTAGTGGAATTGGCAATTCCCCATAATGTATCACCGCTTTTGACAATATAGTAATCTGCTTCTCTATTAACTTCTTCATGATTATGTGGTGCCATTAGATTCAAACTTTGTCCAGGATAGATAACGTAATCTGTAAGGCTGTTCCATTCCATAAGCTGACTAATAGATAGATTGTTTGCTTGGGCAATTTTCCATAACATATCACCCGATCGAACTTGATAAGTCAATTCGTGAGCACTTGCAGGATTCTGAAATGCAGTAAATACTAGGCCAGCTGCTGCAGTCATTGTCAGTAGTTGCTTTCTCATGGTGACCACTCCTTATTTTTTCTTATACACCCTTATTTTAGTAATAATTCTATTAAAATCCTATATGTAAAAATTGGCTCAGTTAGTAATTCAATCCTATAGATGTCAAAACTGGCGATACTGCTAGGATCCTCCAAAAATCCATAGGTATTTAATCCTAAAAACTAGATCTAAGTAACCCCTAGATAAATAAAGCAAGTTAATTATTTGTTTAGCACGAAAAAAAGAAGCTGATTGTAATCAGCTTCCCCATGAATTTATGCTCTGTCCTGCCACACCCTTTTATTTTCGACTCTCTTTGTATAACCTAAAGAATCAAGCTTCTCTAGAAATGGGATCATATACTTACGTGAAAGATCGAGGATGTCTTTTGCATCACCTACTTCAAATTCTATAGTGGTTCTTGCTCTTAATTGTTCAACAGCTTTATTGAAGTGCTCCGCATGCCAATAGAATTGTTCGTCAAGGGAGATCACTTCTTCGATATCCGTTAGAAATTTTGTTAGGTCTAGTATTAAATCATTTGGAATTCCGGCTTTCGTAATATAATCATTGAAATACTTAACCTTTAATCCGTCTTTTTTCAAATCTGCAAGCATATTTTCGGTGCGCTTCTGCCAGCTTTTTGGTACATGAGGCGTAAATTCGCTTAGGAAAACAAATTGATCCTTCTTACCGAAAACACTTGTTTCAATCCCCTGCTCTAACACAAATTCTGCTAGTTTCTTAGGGGATTGTTTACTAATTAATTGCAAGAGCTCTGCCCTATTCATCCCTGCTTTCAAAGTACTCTCACCGTGAAAATCCTGTAAGAGAGTCTTCATGTCTTTTTCAATTGATTCCTTGATTATAAACAGGGTGTACTCTTTTCCGCCATATAGGAGAAACTCTTCATCCATTAAATAGTTTTGAAGCTCTTGTTCCGCAATAGATGTTCTTTTCAAAATCTCTTGAAACGGCAAACTTTTTGCCTCATAAAGTGCAGCATAAATTCTTTCTTTTGGTGTACCTTCTTTTTTCTTTTCAAGGTCATCAACTGTCTTTTGTCCAAATCGATATTTTTCTCCTCTTGGGTCAATTACCCAACCTCCGCCAATTGTCTCCTGTGGACTAGGACGTCTTAAAATAAAGCGGTCCCCTCTTTTCGTGACAACCTCCTCGTCCAAGCGGATTTGACAAAGGATTTCCTCTGCTTCCGACTTTATTTCATTACGATCAAATAACACAATCCGCCCCATAACCTCAGCTGTTCCAATATGACATTTGATTGGCATGCGCTGCTTAACCAAATATTCTAAATCCCCTACAAGACGAAGGGCGACATCAATTGTTTGCGTGACAATAAAATGCTCTGAAGAGACTAGCACATCACCACGCTGAATATCCTCCTTTGCAATTCCGGACAAATTAATGGCAGTCCGCTGACCCGCATAGGCGCTTATAGCTGGTTTATGGTGGACTTGAAGCTGCCTTGCACGAGTTTCCAGCCCTTTTGGCATAATCTTTAATGCTTGTCCTTCCTCTACTGATCCTTCATAAACAGTTCCTCTGACTACTGTACCCTGCCCTTTCACAGAGAACACTTGATCAATGGGCAGACGAAAAGCACCTCTAATATCTCTAGGATCCTGTTTTTTTAATTCATGAATAATGAAATGTTTCAAATCCTTTATTCCTTGACCAGTTAAACTATCGACAAGCATAAATGGTGCGTCTTCAAATACCGTACCTTTTAGTTCACCTAATATATCATCTTTTACAAGGTCAATAAAATCATTGTCAACACGATTAATTTTTGTAATTGCAATAATACCGTTCTTAATCCCTAATAAACCGAGTATATGTAAATGCTCACGGGTTTGCGGCATGACTCCTTCATCGGCCGCGACAACGAGTACAACTAAATCAATCCCAGCTACTCCAGCTATCATCTGTCTAATAAAGCGTTCATGACCTGGAACATCTACTACTGAAATTTCCAGCTCTTGATCTTCATATAAAGGAGCAAAACCAAGTTCAATTGATATTTGCCTTTCCTTCTCTTCTTTCAATCTGTCCGTATCAACATTGGTCAGCGCTTTCGTAAGCGTTGTCTTCCCATGATCGATGTGGCCCGCCATACCAATTGTGAAATATCTTTTCGTATTCAAAAGCTGTCACCTACCTCTGTATTGCTTTTACCTTTACTTTATTGCAAATTACGAGCAAAAGGAAGAAGAAAAACAAAGCTGCTCCCTCTAGAGCTAATATATAATAAGGAAACGGACCAAAATAATCTAATAATGATGCATTTGAAGGTTTATACGCTAGAAACATATAATTCCCGCCTGTCACCTTATTCGCTGCAAAAGCAAGACAAGCGCTCCCATTTAGAAATAAGAAAGACATGATTAGACCCTTTCCATTAGGTGTATAATCGTGGACTATCCAAAAATAAAAACAAGTCCAAATGATAAAGATATGAGTTATAAAAAATTGGAAATAACGAAAATGAGGAAAACCAAGAAATAACTCAGGCGTTATTACCGCCATTGCTGCTCCCGTTATCCCAATAAAGAAAACAATTTGAAATATAAAATTTGATTTAGAAGTAAGTAAAATAAGACAAAGAATAAGACTTAACGAACAGAGCTGTAGCGGTAACGTAAAAGATATATCCCAATAACCATCTTTAATAAGCCATATATGATACATGGCTTCCAAAACGAACAGACTTAAAAACATGAGAATTCTAACAGACTTATCATGTTCCTTCAAATAGTTTTTCTTTGAATAAAGTAATATCGTTCCACCTATTAAGACAATGATCATCATAAAATGCTGAAAAGAAAATGCTTCAAATGGAAAAAGAGAATATTCATGACCAAAAATTTTGTTCAATGAAGGATTCCTCTCTTTTATTTATTTTTTTTGTTCCTTGTCATTTTTCAATTCTTAGGCTGAAGTTCAAATTGGCTAAATTCAAGCTTCTTCGTAGTCTCCAATTGAATAATTTCCGGATTCTTAAGAATAATTTTCTGCTTAAACAATGGTCCATCATATACAAATGAATGATACTCACCCGATTCACCCATCGGACACATTTCCTTCGTCTTTACATCCTCTAAAAATGAAAAGTCCAGCTCTCTTCCTAGCCACATTTCATCTAGAATATCCTCCCGTATACGAATAACTGTTGCCTTATAACCAGATTGGAGATAATCCTCAAGCATACGAAGAGCATCTTCCTGCTTTCCCCATAGCGGATAAATAGCTTGAAGTCCAGCAGCTGCTGCCATCTTTTCTCCCCACTCACGATGACCTTGTAAATATAAATCACCAGAGGCGATGCCTTCTACATGATACTTTTCTTTTAATATCGTTAATGTATTGATAAAACTATCTGTATACTTCTCAAAGGTGGTGGAAATAAACTCTACAGGGATATCCAGGCACTCTCCTTGCAGCTTTACCAATTCTAATTTTTCACCATGTCCAAATGTTCTGCCCAATTCAATCGGCACGGTCGTCACTAAACAAACGACATCAATTCCATTCTTTGTTAATACGTCAAGACTGAGGCAGCCATCTTTTCCGCCGCTCCAAGATAAAGCCACTCTTTTTTTCATAGTAATCATCCTTCTTACTAATTTATGACTATATTAGCATAAATTGTACTCCTATTATGAAAAAGAAAGGATTGAATCATCGGATTCGCACCTTTCCATGATGTTAAGATAAAAATTGAAATTCTGTCTGACTTCCTGTTTGAGTTGCTATCACTTCTAGGCGGGCATCTATTCTTTCTTTGAGCTCAGGTACATGAGAAATAATACCAACCAGTCTTCCGCTGCTTTGTATATCCATTAATGCCTCAATAGCTTGATCAAGTGACTCTGGATCGAGAGTTCCAAATCCTTCATCTATAAACATTGTTTCTAATGAGACACCGCCAGCATATTGCTGAACAACATCAGCTAACCCTAATGCTAGAGCTAAAGCCGCTTTAAAGCTTTCTCCCCCAGATAAGGTTTTAACATGTCTTTCTTGTCCAGTATATTGATCAAAAACAAGCAGTTCTAAACCGCTTTGTACATTCCCTTTTGAACGATCCGTTTTCCTTAACAATTCATATCTTCCACTCGTCATTTTTCTCAATCTTCCATTTGCTTCTCTTAAAATATCGTCAAGAAAAGCAGCTAATACAAAGCGCTCAAAGGTAATACGGTACGTGTTTTGTCCCTTTGCGATATCATATAAATGACCAATTAATTTATACCTTTCTTCGAGTGCTTTCATACGCCCATTAATTTCATTAATATTTTCTGCTGTTCCTTCATTATGTTTTTTCTTCATATATAAATCCGTATATTCCTCTTGAAGCAAACGAATATGTTCCTCGTTTTCTTTAAATAATTCGTTAATCTGTTCTATATCGGGCATTTCAACATCCTTTAACAAGTAAGAAAGCTCTTCATAACGGTCATGAACGGATCGTAGCTCTTCCCGGTAATCCCTTAATGATTGATCTAGCATCTGAATTTCTTGTTCAGACTTCTTCGATTCATTGTATTCTGTGTACGTTCCAAAACCTTGATCATTCATCTTCTGAACAAATGCTTCTCTTTCCAAAGTCAATTGTTCTTTTATTCTATCAGCCTGTTTTTTGATGGTTTCATATTTAGCCGATTCTGCGAGGAAATTTTCCTTTGTGTCCTGATATTGCTGCTGCACAGTTTCCAAAAGCTTTATTAGATCCTCATGTTTTTTAACGGCGTTTTTCAAACGTGTTTCATAAACCTCAGCTGAATGTAGATCAGGAGGTATTTTCGCTATCATTCTTGTTAAATTGGTTTTTTTCTCTGTAAAATTAATGGTTTCATTATTTATTTGTTCTATGTTCAATTGAAGCTGCTTTAAATATATCTCTCTATCCTGCTCCAATAATTTTAGCTGGTTTAAGCATACTGGCATTTTAGCTTGTCTTTCGGATAATATGCTTTGATTCTGAACAAGTTCGTTTCTCTCCGCCAATATGGTTTCTTTCACCATAGGTAATGAATTAATTGTTAAATCATCACGCTGATTCTTTATTTCTTTAAGTTGTGAATCTAGTGCTTCTTTTATTGAATTTACAATTGACTGTGAATCATAAAAAGCTGACTCAGCCTTTCCTTTTTCCTTTTCAAGCTCATCTGCCTGTTTTTTTGCGGCTTTTAAATCTTTTTCATCAGGGATTGATTCTGAGACAGCAGCTACATTTGGATGATCCATTGATCCGCAAACAGGGCATGCTTCCCCATCAATAAGTTTATTTGCAAGTAGACTAGCTTGTCCATGCAGCCATTTTTGTTCCAGCAGGTCGATCGTTGCCTTTGCATCAGCTAATCGTGAAACAAAGTGATCATAATAACCTTTTCGTTTTTCAAAATTCAATTTTGCCTGATCATAGCGGAGAACTAATTCTTCGTACTTATTAAATCTTTGCATTTCTTCTTCTAATTTCTCTAATTTTTGAGCATTTTGAAGAAATGTAAGCTGTTCTCTCTCAATCTGTTGTTTTTCTTCTTGTAAAAGAAGGATGGCTTGTTCTGATTTCTTTAAAGAGTCTTCTAACTGTGACTTTTCAATCTTTCTTTCTTCAAGGGCTTTTTCAAGCATATTGACCTCTTTCTTCACAATGGACAGAGATTCAATGTCTTCTTTCATATTATTAAGAGAACTGATTTCCTCAGCTAGAGCCTTTCTTTCATCTTCCCGATTTTTTTCTTCTTCCCATTTCTTTTCATGCTCATCTAATAGATCTGACAGTGATGTAATCTTTGACTTTATTAACTGAAGCTCATGATTAGCCTCATCTGACTCTTTTTTCAAATGATGACAAAGCTCTTCCTGCTGAGCAAGCACGGCTGCTTTCTGGGCAAGATTAATTTTTTTCTCTAGTTGAATGTAAGCTTCCTTCTCATTATGAAGTTCAGTCTTTCTTTTTTCTAATTCTTCTTTAGCCTTTAGCTGCTTTACAGTGGTCTCTGCTTCAAATAGCTTTTGCTGAAGTAAATCCCGTTTTTCTTGTTTGCCTTTTAATTGATCTGCTAGCTTTGCCAACTCTGCAGCCATACATTCCATTTCTAACTGTAATAAAGGCATGATGAGTGCATCATTTACACTTCCTGCATTCAAATATCCTTTTAGCTCATCATTAAATATAGCAGAAATTTGCTGAATGGCTTGATCCCGGTTTTCTATTTGCTTTTCAACTGATTTCTTTAGATCGACTGCATCTTCCTTTAGCTTTTCTTCGATCCGCTTATACACTTGCGTATGGAAAAGCCGCTGCAAAATGACTTCCTTATCCTTACTCTCTGATGTAAGCAGCTTTCTGAATTCTCCTTGAGGAATCATTAATATTTGCCTAAACTGATTGCTGTCTATAATCATGATTTCTTTAATCTTTTCATCTACATCACGAATATTTGATGCTAGAATTTGCTTTTCTCCATTTTCATTGATCATATACAATTCAGCTTTTGCACCTATCGTTGTATAACCGTCCCCACGTTCCTTCTTCTTCTCCTGTTGAGGGGATCTTGTGATAATAAACGTTCTTTTTCTTAAAGAAAACTTAAGTGTTACCTCTGTTAGTAATTCATTTCTAGCAAATTGGCTTCTTAATTCAGGCCCATTTCGATCTTCTCCACTTGCTTTTCCATAAATAGCATAACTAATTCCATCAAAAATAGTCGTTTTTCCCGAGCCGGTTTTACCAGAGATCACAAACATCGTCCGATTCCCAAGCACTGTAAAATCTATAGTTTCTGTACCTGCATATGGCCCAAACGCCTGCATGATTAACTTTAAAGGTCTCATATAGCTGCACCATCCTTCAAAGCCTTTTCAATGACATCAGTCATAATAGCCTTCTTGTCATCAGTAAATTCCGAAGTTGTCATTTCTTGATAAAATTGTTGAAAAAGTTCAAGCTCAGACTTTTTCTCCTCTTTAACTGAGGTGAAGAACTGTTTCTTTTTCATATCAGTGATATCGATTTTTCGCTCAAGATGCAGAACATTTGGATAGATTTGCCGGAGCTTATTAATGGGATCTATTAAGGCGCCTTCATCATGGAGAATGATTTTCAAATAATCATCAACCATTTGCTTCTCGTAAAAACCTGGATCCATTAATTCATCCAAAAACCCTTCTATTTCCCTCATATCTTTTTGTGGAGAAAGTTTACGCACCCGCAAATCAAAATTGCCCTTTTCATCCATTTCGATAATGGAAACTGACTTTTCTTGTTTTGACTCCGAAAAAGAATACTTGAGAAGTGAACCTGAATAACGAATCCTATCATGTTTAAGAGCATCTGGGCTATGAAGATGACCGAGTGCTGTATAGGAAAATGGTTCAAATAATTCTGCTCCTACGCATCCAGATCCACCTACAGAAAGAGTTCTCTCCGACTCACTTGTTTTTCCGCCAAGAACAAAAGCATGACCAACGAGTACATTTGGTTCACTAGGATTCAAGGAATCTTCAATTCTCCCGATAACCGCTTTCATCGCGTCCTGATGCGTATGAATGGTGTCATCTGCGAACAATCGCCGAACAATTCCTGGCTCCGCATATGGGACAAGATAGAAATTAACACCATTAATATGTATTGGCCGAACGTTAGATTCTAGCTTACCTGATAAATAAAACTGACTTTTCTGGTACCATGAGCTCCCAAAAGATAAACGTTCTGCACTATCATGATTGCCGCCAATTGCCACAATAGGTGTTTTTAACTCTACATTGATTTTGAACAATATGTCATTGAGCAGTTCAACTGCCTCAGTTGGAGGTATCGATCGATCATATAAATCTCCGGCGATTACAACAGCGTCCGGCTTTTCTTCCGCAACAAGATCAACAAATTGCTTCAAGAAATAGCGCTGGTCTTCTGTCATATAAATTCCATGTACAAGCTTTCCTAAGTGCCAATCTGCTGTATGAATAAATTTCAAAATCTTCACCTTCTTATCTTATATATTCATAGTCTCAAATACACTCATTATATCAAATTTAAGTTTTTATAGGTCTGGAATAGAAGTCTGAGGAATTAATTACTAAGTGGATATCAGCATGAGAACATACGTACTTATTATAGCATACCCTACTGAAATATTTCTGATTTTTAATTAAATTTAGTAAAATAAAAAAACAGCCCCACAAAGCAGGACTGTTTATGATTTATGATTATAGTTTATTTACGTTAGCAGCTTGTGGTCCACGAGCACCTTCAACAACTTCGAAAGATACTTCTTGACCTTCTTCTAATGTTTTGAATCCTTCAGTTTGGATTGCAGAGTAATGTACGAATACATCGTTTCCGTCTTCACCTTCGATGAATCCGAAACCTTTTTCAGCATTAAACCATTTAACTTTACCGTTTTTCATGTAAAAAAATCCTCCTATAGGCTGTTGAAAGCCTTGTGTTAATTCACCATTCACAACGATTATAGCTTTTACTCCTCATTACTCATCCAAACAAAAGAATTCTTTGGAAATTTAGCTTTCAAAAATATAATACGATGCATAACGGCTGATTTAAATTTAGCATTTTTGGAATTGAAAGTCAATAATTGTGAATTATTAGAATTACTCCTTTAAACGATCAGGAAGCCCCTGAATGGAATTTACGACTACGTCTAGCTTCGCTTCTATTCTGTGCAGCAAAAATAGTGTCACAATGATCGGAAAGCCAACTTCGCTTATTAATGGTAAGAGCTCCTCCATTACTCCGCACTCCTTTCTATAATAATATTAAAAATTTAGCATTTCACCTCCTGTTACTTTCTATATATAGGTGCTATTCCAAAAAAGATATGGCTGCTATGTATTCTTCTATTTCAAAACAAGTTGGGATATAAAACAAGCCAAATTGCTTGAATCACATAATATATATAAACACTGAAATAGGAGGTGACTTTTTTTGAATCTAATTGAGTATTTAAACCAGAATTATATAATGCTAGTACCTGCTCTTTGGGTGTTGGGGTTTGCGCTTAAACAAACACCAGCCATCCCTGATTGGTTGATTATTTGGATACTCTTTATTGTATCAATCACAATTGGAAGCGTGGCATTTGGATTTTCTATAGATGGTTTTATTAACGGGATTACAGCTGCTGGAGTTGCTGTGCTAGGACATCAAATGTATAAGCAAACAATGATTAGAAATAGTTCTAATAAAAGTAAAAAAGGGCAATAAAAATACAAAGGCCTCCGATGAAGAGGCCTTTCCTATTGTCTCAAAAAAAATGACCGTTCATTAAAATGAACGGCCAAGTGTAGTTCACAAGACCTAAGGGAGGAGATCTTCCATATTATTTTATTAAATTTGTTCCATTTGGCTTGGACAATCCCTTCCGCATTTTCATTATTTTTTGGTTCTTAATGTATCAAATTTAATTTATTTCATTTTTTAAAGGGAACAATCATGTGTACAACATTAAGATGGCCTAATTTTATTTGTTTTCAGAACTGATAGTGCGTCCTTTGT
>NZ_JBALPC010000140.1:0-364 GCF_036965225.1 Bacillus sp. JJ1474
AATACCATAAAAACCGAAATGTTGATATGTCTAAAAAAAGAAAAAGCTGCCTTTTTAGCAGCTTTTTACTAGAAAATTGACAATTTTTATCAAAAATTGTTTTACATGAGGAAAGTTAATGGAAGTTTAACAAATCCTAAGTAAAGAACGAGGATAAAAGTTACAAGGAACAATAACCAAAACATTGTAGTTTTCTTTCCCTTAACCGAACGGACAATAATCATTTCCATCATACCGATTACTACAATTCCAAGTAATGACTTTAAGATATAAAGCGAACTGATGTTAATTTTACTTAATATTACTACACCTGTAATAATAATTAATAAATAGAAAAGCCTTAATATCATTTGAACTACTTTCA
>NZ_JBALPC010000140.1:395-17750 GCF_036965225.1 Bacillus sp. JJ1474
AGTGAATCATCGTATGGCCCCCTTATCTAAAATCGATACAATCATATCATATTTGGAGAAAAAAATGTAATTCACACTATTATCATAGGAGAAATACCATTCAATTGTCCAGCCAAATATTTCTAGGCACAATCTGTATATAGGCACATAGGATATAAAGAGAAATTAGTGTAAAGGATGTCAAAGATGCCAGCTATCGTTGGAGTCGTTCAGGTCGTTTCTATTGGGAGCAGCGGAGTATTTCATATCGGAGATGTTTATAAGATCATGCCACTAGCCAATGCGAAAACATTTTCTGGTGCAGGTTCCTTTAACACAGGTGATGGTCTAACTATTTATAATCAACAGAGCAGTACGAACACCTATGATTCAGACAGTTTGGATCAAGGAATTTTATTAAATGTTTAATAGTAGGGTGAAGAGAATGAACTTCTACATTAATCAATCCATTCATATTAATTTCATAAAGATCGGCGGTATTACTAACTCCTCAGTATTGCAGATAGGCAGTGCTGGCATTATTAAACCCGCTTCCTATCTATATAATACAGGAGGATTTACAGGGCCTGCTCCTCATCACCTCCTGCCTGGGGTAGGTGTTATTAGCGGAGAACCAACACTAGAAGCACCTGCAGTGCCTTTACATTCTGCAGGAAGATAATGTGTGGCAATGATGTTCCGAAAAAAGTGAGGTGGTATGGATGGATCAGACATTATACTCTTACCTGCAAAAAATGCATATTTTTATAGAAGCACAAGAAAAAAGAATTATTTACCTAGAAAAAAAGGTAAGAGAATTAGAGAAACAGACGCAGGAATTGAAGACACGACCACCAATAACTGTAGATAGAATTGAATATAAATTCGACCAATTGAAGGTTGAATCATTAGACGGAACATTAAATATTGGATTAAATCCATCCGAACTTCAGGAAATTGAGGATTTTGCCATTAATAATAAGGGGATTCAGACTCCCTTTCAGCCAAAAGCACATTTCCAAAGATCAATGGAAATCGAGGATGAAATCAATAAATTTTTGGAAAATGAATTACAGAGCGTAATTGAGGAAACAGCCCTTTCACTAAATAAATCTGTAGATGAATCATATATTTTATTCATTAAGGAAGATATAAAAAAGCAACTGCCTAACCGCATTGATTACCATCTTAAGCAACAACTTGCTGCAACAAATAGGGAACAAGGTACAGTACCTGATTTCAATGAAGAAATATTGGTGAAGTTAAAAAAAGAAATTAAAAACGGGGTTCACACCTTTATCAGCCATTTACCAGAACCAGAGAAAGGAATGGAAACGAATGAATTTTGAAGTGTATAACCGAGATATTTGCGTTGGTAATATTCGAGTTATCGGGGTAGCAAGCTCTTCACTCTTAATGGTAGGAGACACGCAAACAATCCAGCTTGCTTCTGTTTTTGATACGCCTCCTGAATCGTTAATAGTCGGACCATTTGTTCCATTAGCACCGAAGTGATTAGCCATGCTTAGCAGAACCTCAATTGTTGATCAGTTTAAGGCAGATACTCTTATCTTTTCATCTGTTATTGAAATTGGCGATTCAACCTATGTTCATGGATTTTCCCGTGCCCTAGCCGTGCATCGTGAAGCAGATACCTTTTTTGGAAATGAGGGGAATTTCTTATCTTTCAAAGCTTTCACGATAAGCGTTCCCCTCGTCCCCATTGAAGAAGTCATATCTATGCAAACCATGCATTTAAACCCTGCCATTAAGGTTAATAATATTGATATTAATGGGATATCTACATCTTCCGTTGTCCATATCGGCAGCAGCAAGCATATTTCTATGGAAGCAAGAGTTAAGCATATCCGGCAGTTGCTACAGCTTGAATGAAGAGCAAGATGGGAAAATAAAAAAATTGTAAAAGGAAGAGTTCATATGCCAGCCATTGTTGGTCCAGTACAAATTATGAATGTTGATGGCGGTATTGTACAATTTGGAGATGCTCTAAATGTATCGCCTAAAACTAGTGTGAAAACCTATTCTGGCCAAGGTGCATTAAATACCGGCGCATTGATTATTACGAACAATGGTATAAGTGGTACCAATGTCCTTGATACAAACTTAATTGACCAGCCTATTATAGGGAATAATTAAGAAAAGCGGCCGGATAAGGACTAACATCCTTATCCGGTCGCTTCTATAATTTAATAATATGTGCTCCATCAAAAAAGAATAAGTATCTCTCTTGAATGTCTCTTTTTAATATTTGTTCCAAAGCTCTTGCATACATATTAATTTGAACTCGGTAACGGTCCTCCAGTACCGTTTTTGCTTCGTCAATTCCGCCTTTAAAACGGCCGGTAATTTGATCGGTTTTATAGTCAACTAATACGAAGCCGTGTTCATCTTCAAAAAGACAGTCAATGATCCCTTGGATTAACACAGCCTCCTCTTCACCCTTCCATTCCGGATATATATCGCTTGCAGGCAAAGAAATACTGAAAGGAATTTCTCGGTTAATCTCTCTAGCCTGCATCATTCTTTTCCCTAGCTCAGTATGGAAAAACTGCTCAATTAATGAAGGGTCAATGGCTCTAAGCTGCTCTTCTGTCAGCAATTCTTTCTGAACCATTTCATCCATTTTAGCTGCAATTGAATTTACAGTGACCTGTTCTTTAAAGCTAATGTGCTGCATAACCATATGCATGGCAGTTCCCCGCTCTGCTGGAGATAATGACTTTTCTTGCATAAATTGTGGCCGGTTAAATAAAGGCTTTTTGATTGGATGAATGATTTCTAGCCCACTATCTTCTTGGGAAAATATTTCCTTTTGTCTTTTCACTTCAGAAACTGACTGCTTAGAACGATTCTTGGAAGCTTCTAAATGTGAATATTTCCATGATAACTGGTCCTCAACCATACTATTAAATGGCGATTGTACTGGCACTGCTTCACCTGAGAATACCATTTGCAAATAAGTGTCTTTTTCCGTTTCTATCACTTCAACAAGGTTTGCAACCTCTTCACTGTTAATAATCTGAACATTCCATGTTGAAGGATGGTCGGTAATGTCACTGGAAATAAGCGGGCTTACGCTGCTTTCATAATCTCTATGCCTCACTAGTGCTGGACCAATCCAATCAAGGAAGCTTGTCGCAGAAGCACGATCAAATTCATTTAACAGCCAATTTGGATTTTCGGCAAATTGCAGCCATTGGTTTACCTTTTTCTCAGCCCTTTTTACTGAAGATACTAAGTAAAGCTTTTCCTTTGCCCTCGTTAAAGCTACATATAGAACGCGCATTTCTTCCGAAAGCATTTCCATCTTCTTTTTCCTTTTAAAAGCAATTTGTGGAAGAGATGGATACGATATTCGTTTTTCAGCATTTACGTATTTTGCTGCAAATCCGTAATCCTTATCAAGCAAATAGGCTTTTTTCAAATCCATCGTATTAAAATTCCGTCCAAGCCCAGCTATAAATACGAAAGGAAACTCAAGCCCCTTGCTGCTATGAATCGTCATCAGGCGAACAACATCCTCCTGTTCACCTAAAGCACGTGCAGCACCGAGATCATCTCCTCTATCCCGCATGCGTTCTATAAATCTTAAAAACCTGAATAATCCTCTAAACGATGTAGCTTCATATTGCCGTGCACGATCATAAAATGCCCGAAGATTCGCCTGTCTTTGTTTCCCGCCAGGCATGCCGCCTACGAAATCATAAAACCTCGTTTCTCTATATAACTGCCAGATGAGTTCAGATAGAGAGCCTTGCCTTGCCATTACGCGCCAATCCATTAGCTGATCAAAGAATGTCCGGACTTTTTCATACAATGATTCATGATCAATTGCAGGCCTGTTCTTACAAAATGAAGCCATTGCCTCATAAAACGAAGCCTTCTTATGCTGAATTCTTATTTGGGACAGGTCTTCCTCAGTCAAGCCGACAATAGGGGACCTTAATACAGCTGCAAGTGGGATATCCTGATACGGATTGTCAATTATTTTTAATAGTGACATCATGATGGATACTTCAGTGGCCTCGAAATAACCCGTTGATAAATTTGCATATACAGGAATTCCCTGTTGCTTAAATTCCTCCATGATCTGAGGCGCCCATGTCATCGAGCGCAGCAAAATGACGATATCCCGATACTGAGCCGGACGCCCTGATTTGGTTTTTGGATTGTATACGCCCTTCCGCTCAGAAATGATTTCTTTAATTTTTGCCGCCATAAATCTCGCTTCCAGCTGGGACTGGGCAAGCTCTGCTGCGTCAAACCCTTCCTGCTCTTTGTCCTGCGGCTCTTCCTCTTCCGTCCCTTCTAAATCGATAACCGTTAATTCAATGGGGTAGGAGTCATCTTCTGAATATGGAGCACCTGCTTTCAGCTCTGCGGCTTCGTCATATTCAATTTCACCAACAGAAACACCCATAATTTGTTTAAAAATATAGTTCGTTCCGTGCAGCACTTCTTTACGGCTTCTAAAGTTTCTGGCAAGATCAATTCTTAAGCCGGCTTCTTCTCCATTTTTCTCAAACCTGTTGTACTTGCTTAAGAATAGATTCGGTTCTGCAAGCCGGAAACGGTAAATAGATTGCTTCACATCACCCACCATAAAAAGGTTTCCCGAATGCTCTGAGTCCAGGGTCACTAGCTGAAGTATCGCTTCCTGGACCATGTTCACATCCTGATACTCATCAACAAGAACTTCCTTAAACTGATTTCTGCAGGCAACGGCTGCATCTGAAGGTGTTAAAATTCCATCGTCACTCTTTTCAGAAAGTATATATAAACAGAAATGCTCAAGATCAGCAAAATCCACTAAACCTTTTTCTATCTTTATTCGATTAAACCGAATGGAAAATTCCTTCACAATATAGACGAGTGTCTCAATATGTTGCTTCATTTCCTTCATATCTCGCAGAAAGCTTTCCGGCTTGTGGGCAAAAAGCTCATCCTGAAGATCTTGAATGATTTTTTTGGCCTTATCTCTCAGCTTCTTGGCCTTTTCAATTAATTCGCTATCATACTCATCGCCCTTGCAATTTTTTGCTCTGCCAAATGACCAAGATTGCATCGCCTCGTAAAGCGTTTCCCAGGAGTCCTTTTTCGCTTCCATTAATGTATGGACAACATGAAGGTCGTCAACAAAGTTTTCTGCTCTTGGTGCAGGGCCTCCAGGCAGCTTTGTTAGTTCAAGCCCATATTCAAGAAGCTGCTTTGCCCCTTTCAGCTGCAGATCCATATCCTGTAATAGGGACTGTACAAAAGGCATCTGTTCGATTTCACTATTTTCATCAACGTTATACATTTCGATGATGGAATCAAGGTATTCATCAGGTGAAGGATTTGAGCGTGCAAAATCATATATATCCCTGATAATATCTTGTAAGGCAGTGTCGCTTCTATCATTCGTAAAAGTATCAACAAGAGCATAAAACGGATCGTTGCCTTCTTTTCCATACTCCTCTTCGAAAAGATCCTCAAGCACTTCATCTCTTAAAAGCTGTGCCTCTGTTTCGTCAGCTATTCGAAAGCTAGGATCAATATCGAGCAAATAGTAATATTTTCTGACCATTTCCAAACAAAAAGAGTGAAGTGTAGAGATTGATGCTTTATTTAAGAGGCTCAGCTGCTTTCGTAAATGGGCAGATTTAGGATTTGCATTAATCGCTTTATCAAGGGCTTCTCCAATCCGGTGTCTCATTTCTGCTGCCGAGGCATTCGTAAATGTCACAACTAGCAGCTCATCCACATTGATTGAATCTTCCTCAGATACAATTTTATTAATGATTCTTTCAACAAGGACAGCCGTTTTCCCGGAACCTGCTGCTGCTGCAACAAGAATGTCCTGGCCCTTTGCCATAATCGCTTTCCATTGATCATCGGTCCATGTAACATTCGCTGGCTTAGCTGGAATAGTTAATTTCATCCTTCCCTACCTCCTTTCGAATACTAGCAAGCACTTCGTCTTTCGGCTGAGAAACTAGCTTACGGTATTCATTTGCTCCTAGTGACTCATCGAATTGGCATACAGGCTTAAAGGAACAAAATGTACAAGGTGTTTTATCCTTCATTTTATAAGGAGAAATGTCCACTTTTCCTTCTGTAATTTGATTTCCTGTCTTTGTATACATTTTACGGACATACTGACGGAGATGATCAAATTCTTGCTTGCTTGCGATTTTGGAGCGTTTAGACAGCGTGCCGTCCTTCTTAAAGCCTGCAGAAATGATGGACGAGTCACCGTTATCTAAAGTCTGATCCATTAGCTTAATTACATTTTCTTCCCCTAATATGAGGCCATTCATTTTAAACTTTTTAAATATCTCCTGCTCAATATCATCTAATGTGAGCATTTTTGAAGTGCTGATCATAGGATTGTGGACATGGAAATATAAAATCCCTGCTGGACTAGCTTCAGTCCCAATCAATGTATGAGAATGGGAGATAATAATATCTAAGTAAGTCAACATCTGCAGGGCTAAGCCATAGTAGACTTCATTAACGTTTATATCCTTCGAACTCGATTTGTAGTCTATGACTCTTAAAAATACACCATCCTTGTCCATTGCTTTATCCACACGGTCGATCCTGCCAATTAGCTCCATTTTCGAGCCATTTTTTAGCGGGAATGTAAGAGGAGGCAGATCCCCCTTAGGTCCAAAGCCGAGTTCAAGACCTATTGGTGAAAATCCGCTCATCTTTGCATGCTCACTTAATACATAAGAGGCACGGCTAATAATTTGCTCCAGCTTCCTTTTAATATAATAATGACGATTGGAGCTGAGCAGGATTTCATTTTGTAATTTTGGAGCGAGCATTTCGACCGCCTCTTGCGCTAGGATTTCACATTGCTGTCTAGTTAAATCAGTCCAGGAAAGCTTGTTGCTCATTACGGTTTCGGCGATGTATTTTAACGCAGCATGAAATAATTCCCCGATATCGGGAGCTTCAAGACGGAATACTTGACGTTCTCTTAGCTTTAATCCATGCTGGGCAAAATGTGAAAAAGGACATCCGTGAAATAGCTCCATTCTTGAAACACTTGCTTGAATGACATCTCCATATAAATCCTTGCTCAATTCTTCTCCTAATGGCTTTGTATGATTCTCGAAATTTAAACTTGATAAAACTTTAAGAGCCTGACCTCTCCATTGTTCATGTTGTAAGAAATAATTATAAATATCCCACCAGAAATCATAAATCGGATAATTTCTTTTCTTTAGCTGCATTTGGGATGTTAAATAAGCTAAGGACGTGTGCAGATTTGCTGCATACTCCAGCTGTTCTATTTCCGGCAGCTCTGCAGGATCTGATAAATAATCATGGTGGACGCAATCAGGCAATAAATCTGTTAATCTTTTTATATAGGAAGACGGGAGCAATGCTTTTCCTTCCTCATTGGCAAGCGGATAGCTTATAAATAGCCAATCAGAAGGTGTGGCAAATGCTTTATAGGCTATAAATTCTTCATCTAGCAGCCGTGTTTTGCTGGCAGGAGCAATTTTTAATCCGTTAACAAGGAGCTGTTCCCGATCACTGTCAGCTAACAGCCCATCCTCAGAAAATTTAGCTGGAAAAACACCATCATTCATTCCGATGATAAAGGCTGCTTTAATATCAGAAAGACGCGACATGTCCAAATCAGCAGCCATAACCTGATCCAATGCTGGCGGGATTAGGGTAAAACGAAGAGACTCCATTCCAGCTTCAAGGATGGAAGCAAACTGCTTCAATGTAGGTTCCTCTTCCCCGAGCATTTCTACATATTGGTCAAGCAGCTCCATAATGGCATTCCAAGACTGCTCGTGTTCACGGGATTTCACTAGATTGCCCTTCTCATCTTCTTCAAGCTTCCAGCGCTCCATTTTAGCCGGAACGTCTAATTCTTCGAGGTATAAATAGACAGCTTCACAGTATTGCCGCCCCGAATGAGCTTTCTTTAAGCGGCGTGATAGTCTGAGGATTGGACCCGTTATTATATCTCTTAGATCATTTAGCTCCTGCTCGATTTCTTTTTCTGCATCCGTTTGTGCAAAGCTTTCAAACTCTAGCCCTCTAATTCTTCGATAAATCCATCTTTTCTTGTTCGTCCATTTATCTCCTTGAATGCCATAGGCTAAGCAATAGTTCTCAAGCCTGTCCATTTGTTCCCGTAAATGTTGAGCATTTACTTTTGCCGGAAATAATAATTCTGTTTTTACTGCTCTAAAAATCGGCTCATATCTCCAATTTCCGTTTATCACTTCAAGAGTGGAACGTATTAACTCAACAAGCGGATGATGCAGCATCGTTCTTTTTTGATCGATAAAATAAGGTATTTGATAATCATGTAAGATCGTTCCGATGATATCAAAATAATCCTGGCCATTTCTTGATAATATGGCAATATCACGATATCGAAGCCCTTCTAGTCGCACAAGCTGATTTATTTTTCTGGCAATGCCTTCAATCTCTGCCCTGCGATTTGCTGCATGGCCTATATGAACAGCTGTCTCCCCTTTATATCCTTCCGCTGGGCGTGATTCGAACTTTTCTTCAAGATGCTTTAAAGATTGCTTTTCCCATCTATTCTGGCCGTTTAAGATTACTTCTTCTACTTGAAGTCCGTTTCGTGCAGCGATTTCATAAATAGTCTGGCAAGTTTCGCCTGTCATTCTAAAGAGATGCAGTTCATTAGGTGGGTTGTGCTTAAATGGCTGATCTAGGGTTAAAGCGATCGTTACTTTCTTACAATGTTTTATCAACTGCTCAACAATCATAAATTCTTGGGGTGTAAAGCTATAAAATCCATCAATATAGACTTCTGCTCTCTGTAAATATTCAGACTGTGCCGCTTTTTCCGCTAAGAGTCGAAAATAATCCTCGGAATCTACATATTTATCAATAAGTGATTCTTCAAAGCTTCTGTAAATGAGCTCAAGATCGTGAAGTTTATCTTGGAGAGCCTTATTTGTTTTATCTCCTTGTGTTAGTTGAGCTTGTTTCTCTGCAAGCTCTTCAGGTTGAACACAATATCTTTTAAATTCCGTCATCATTTGTTCTATTTGCTGAATAAATCCATTTTTATCGGCAGCACGCTGAAAAAGCTTTAGACTATCCTTTTTCTCGTCAATGATTTTTCGAATTAACATATTAATCCCGACACTGTTTAAATGATAGCGGCTAATACCGCCTGTTTCCTGAAGTATTTTCCAGGCAAGGCGAGTGAAGGAATATACTTGACTGCGGATCATACCGCCAAGACCCGGTGTTGAAATTAATTTATATTCTGATAGAAATGTCATTTGCTCAGGGACTAAGTAAATAAGTGGCGGCTCCCCAATTGGATCCCTTTTTAATTCAGCCCTTATTTCATTTAAACAATAGTCTGTTTTTCCACTACCTGAGCGGCCAATTAATAAACGAACGGACATAGATAGCCTCTCTTCCTT
The DNA here is from genome assembly GCF_036965225.1 of Bacillus sp. JJ1474. Classification (NCBI taxonomy): domain Bacteria; kingdom Bacillati; phylum Bacillota; class Bacilli; order Caryophanales; family Bacillaceae; genus Bacillus; species Bacillus sp. JJ1474. The sequence continues at coordinate 9,821 of NZ_JBALPC010000140.1, forward strand.
TCGACATTACGTTCCATATTCTATTAAATATTTTAACATATAGGAGAGCATTTGTTTGGATTGACCGAAGTTAAATTAATGGTAAATAAAATGCCGAAAAATACAAAAAGCGCGACTGATGATCGCGCTGCTAACAATCTTTCACTATGGACTTTTCAATCCCCATCCGCTTTAATTCTTTTTTATCCACTTTACCGACAGGCGTTTTGGGCATTTCCTTTAAGACAAAAATGTTTCTTGGGATTTTATATTTGCCTAATTTGGTACTGCAATAGATTCTAATTTCCTCATCTGTAATAACAGCCTTGTCTTTGAGAGTGAGGAAGGCAGAAACTGCTTCCCCCCATTTTCGATCAGGAAGCCCAATAACTGCAGCTTCATTGACTTCTGGATGTGCAGATAACCATTGCTCAACCTCTAGGGGATATACATTTTCTCCCCCTGTAATAATTATTTCTTTCTTCCTGCCTACTATATAGAAAAATCCATCTGAATCTTTTCTCGCTAAATCGCCTGTATAAAGCCAGCCATCCTTAACGGTTTCCTTTGTTGCTTTTTCATTGTTCCAATAATGACTGAAGGCGTGCTTTCCCTTTATCAGTACCTCTCCGACCTCATTGATATTTGCTTCTGACCCATCTTCTTTAGCAAGCATGATTTCATTGAAAATCATTGGCCTTCCGACTGACCCCTTTTTTACGACTGCTTGATCAGTTGTAATAAAAAAATTATTCGGACCGGCCTCTGATAATCCGTAGCCCTCTTTAAATGGAAGTCCTTTTTGCTTGAACTTCCCATATATTTCTAACGGGCAAGGTGCTCCTCCAGAAAGAAATACTTTTGTATAGGGAAAGCTGGTTTTTGTAAATTCAGGTGATTCCGTTATCATATGGTACATGGTCGGTACAAACAAAACGATTGAGCATTTATACAAATTTAAGAACTGCATCGCTTTTACAGGTTCAAAATAATCAGCAATAACTACTGTCCCGCCAATCATTAGCAAAGGAATTGAAAGAGCGTTCAATCCTCCAGTATGGAATAATGGCAAATACGTAAGGGTTTTATCTCTATTCGTCAAATTCCAGCTTATAATGGTATTCATAGCATTCCATAAAATGGATTGATGTGAAAGAACAACCCCCTTTGGATTCCCTGTTGTCCCTCCCGTATAGATAATGACTAAAGGATCTGTTTCGCTTAAATGACTTTCAATCCTATCTACTCTATCTCCAGTTGCTAACTCTTCATACTGCTCGTTATTGATTTGCATCAATTGAGTTCCATCCATGCAATTGCCCTTCAGCAGTTCTGTAAAATCGCTATGACAGCCAATGATTTTAGGATTACAATCGTTAAGTATATATTTAATCTCTTCACCAGATAATCGCCAATTGACCGGTACAAATACTGCTCCAAGCTTACCGCAAGCAAACAAAAAATCAAAATAACTTATATGATTAGGTGATAGTAAAGCTACCCGATCGCCCTTTTTCACCCCTTGATGATTCAGCCAGCAGGCTATTGCTTGGGCACGCTTATTTACTTCATCATATGTCCGCTTCAGATTCGTATCGGCTTCAATGATGGCAACAGAAGCCGGTGATAATCTCGCTCTATTCTCCAGCCAATCGAGTTCCCACCCCACTATAATCTCTCCTTCAATCAAGATACCATTATATTAAAGAAAGAGAGTTACATAGAAGTTACATCATAATCCCGCCATCTACATGAAGAACCGTACCATTAACATAATCCGATTCATTAGAGGCTAAGAATAAATAGGCGTTGGCAATATCCTCGGGGCTTCCGAGATGCCCTAGCGGTATCATCATTTTCATTTGTCCGATCACCTTTTCTGGGACCTTAGCCGTCATACCGGTGTCAATAAACCCTGGGGCTACTGCGTTAACATTAATCCCTTTACGACCAAGCTCCTTTGCCCACGTTTTTGTCATCCCGACTACTCCCGCTTTAGTCGCAGCATAATTTGTTTGGCCAATATTGCCATATACACCTGAAACAGATGAAGTATTAATGATTTTCCCTTTTCCTTGTTCAATCATGAAAGGCAATACCGCTTGTGTACAATGGAAAACCCCTGTTAAATTTACATCAAGAACAGACTGAAAATCTTCTGCAGACAGCTTTGACAGCATGCCATCTCTTGTAATTCCTGCATTATTGATTAAAATATCTATTTTGCCGAAAGTATTTTTCACAGCTGCAACCATTTGATCGATGCTTTCTCGGTCCGCCACATTTACCTGAAAAAAATGAACATGATATCCTTGCTCCTTCAGCTCTCTAGCTCTTTCGGCTCCTAGATCTGCATCAAAATCAGCGAGTGCTACAGCTGCGCCTTCCCTTGCAAAAATTTGTGCGGCAGCAAGTCCAATTCCATTGGCAGCCCCAGTAATAATGGCGACCTTATCTTTAAGTCTCATGTTTTCAACTCCTTCATCTATCTAAAAATTCCGACATCACTTGCAGCAACTGCTCCCAATCATCGATCAGCGGGGAATGACCGCAATCCTTTAATTCTACAAAGCTTGCATTCTCCCCAATATCCTCCATGATTTCTTCATTCATTTGTCTCGTGATCACTAAATCCCTGTCACCTAAGAGGACGAGTGTTGGTATTTTGATTTTCCCTGCATCCCCTGTTCCTTCTATTAATCCATTAAATGTCTGACTAATATTAAACGTATTCAAGGCATGGAGAATTTCAGCATAATTTCTTTGGGTAAGCATATCATCTATATACTCTTCGTAGCGTTCTGGTTCAGGTTTGTTTTTTGTATAAATAACAGCATCATAAATCATTCTTAATAATTCACGATTTTTCGTTGCGTATGCTTGCTCGGTAGTGATGACTTTTGCTTTCTCGCTCTTTGACTGGGCATAAGTTTCAACACGCCGATTTAAGTCAGGCATCCCCTTTTCATCTGATTCATATAGTGGATATCCCCTTGTGGAACCTGATGCTAGCAAGATCATTTTATCGCACATTTCGGGATGGTCGGCAACGTATTGCATACTAACAGTGCCTCCCGTAGACCATCCGATTATTGAAAAATCCTTCAATTCAATTGCCTTCGTAAAATGGTCAATATCATCGGCTAGCTCTTTAATTGAATAGATCGGATTTTGATAGCTTGATAGTCCAAAGCCTCTCTGATCGATTGCATAAAGCTTGTATTTAGGATCCATGTTTTCAAGAACAACATCCCAATGCTTTGAGGAATTCATATTGCCGTGGACAAGCAGAACTTTTTTAGTTCCACCTAATCTTTCACGATAGAAAATCATTTCCCCATTCGGCAGACTTACGTTTTTTATCATTATTTCTGTCACTTCTGAATCACTCTCCCCATCTAATTGTAGAAGCTCCCCAAGCATAGCCAATGCCAGCACTGACTAGTACAATGACATCACCGTTTTTCAATTTCCCAGATCTTTCAGCAAGCTCTAAAGATAAAATTTGATCAATTTGACCTATATGCCCATATTCCTCTAAATAGATTGAATCTTCTTTAGTTAATCCTAACTCCTTTAAAACATAATCATGAGCAGACTTCTTCATATGAAGCATCCCGATATAGGAAATATCCTTCTCCTTGTATCCACTTTTCCGGACAGATTCACGAATAACATGCAGGAAGTTCTTCATCGATTTTTTTTCGAGGCGCTCTCTCATCCCAGCAGGATCAAGAACATCAAGTTTATATTTCCCTTCCTCTAACGCTTCCCTTGTCAGCGGATTTTTCGTCCCGCCTGCCACAACGACAACATCCTCGGAAAAAGAACCGTCTGTCAGCAGCTCCGTCTCCAATAATAAATTCCTCTTGCAGTCTTTTTGTAAAATAATCGCCCCTCCGCCTGCCCCAAGATTATACATAAATCTTGTCCGAGGGTTATGGTAATCAATAAAATCCCCATTCCGATAACCGCCGGCTAAAAGAACAGTATTGATTGCCGGATCTGCGATCATCATATTTTTTGCTACCTTTAGCGCCATGACGGTCGTTCCACAGCGAAGTGCCACATCGAAAGCACAGGCATTTAACGCCCCAATTTCCTCCTGCAGCTTAATACCTGCTGTCCAAAGCGGATATTCCTTATATTCTTCGCCAATATAGATGACGAGATCAATAGTTAATGGATCTAAATTCGCTTTTTTAATCGCTTTTTCTGCAGCTCTAATTCCCATTAGACATGTGTGATCTTCCGGTCCAGGAATAGTCTTCCTTTTTATCCCCATTTTACCTTCAACAATCTCTTGCGGAATTCCTGCCTTCAATGCAATTTCTTCACCAGTTATATATTCTTCGGGCAGATAGATTCCAGTACTAAGAATGCCGATATTCACGTTCTCACCTCATTCCTCATTATCTCGCCCCGGTGCCTCCGCTTTTCTATTTGTCTAGCTGCGGCGCCTAGGGGCTCGAGGTCATAAGCCATTCCGACAAGAAGGTTAAATTACAACCTTCCTGCCGGACTGTCTTATGCTTGTCGCCCCTGGGCACAAAGGAAAGCTTCTGCGAATATACATCGCAGGAACAATTGCCCTTTGATTGTTCCGAAGGCGCCTCCGCTTTTCTATTAATCCCCAATAATATTTTTCATGAAATTCATCGCATCTTCGATTGATTCGAATAGTATTTCTATATCCTCTTGAACATGGGATACTTTAATGCGCCATTTTTTCTTTCCGGTATGTTCATCAATGTCTGCTAAATGAAAGCGGACGATGAAAGAGGCAATTTGTTTCTGCTCCATCCTGCTCCCCCTAACTGGCAATTTTCTCTTCTGCTTTACTCTCCTCTTTTTTCTTTCGCGTTAGTTTCAGCTTTTTTAACGTTCCTACAATCCCCATAGGGAAGAACATAACGGCCAAAATATATATAATCCCGAAGAAGATGATCCAGCGTTCAAAGATCCAGTGGACCTTTGCCAATTCAGTTAGCCAGTGATGGGCAAATTCTATTAGGCCAGCCCCAATGATCGCACCGACTAACGTTCCCACTCCTCCAATTATAGTCATGAGCAATGCATCCAGTGTTATATCCATTGTGAACACACTCGTATTAACAAATCGCAGTGACATAGAATAGAGAAGACCAGCCATTCCTGCTATTACCCCCGATATGACACTCGCAATGACTTTATAATGGAGGATGCTGTAGCCGAGGGATTCTGTTCTTTGTTCATTTTCCCGAATGGCCTGCAGGACTCTTCCTAAAGGGGAATTCGTGAATCTTTTAAGAATCGCAAATACCAAAATCATCATGACAAGACAAATGAGATAAAAATCGGTCCGGTCTTTAAATAATTCTGGAATTCGAAAGGTAAAGCCGTCATTGCCATACGTAACCGTTCGCCACTTTTCAGCCAAAACGAGGAAAAGCCCCGAGAAGGCAAGTGTTAACATCGCATAGAAATGACTTTTTAGCCTTAAAGTTAGCAGTCCCAGTATCAAGCTCACAATGGATGTTAAAATAATCGTTACTAAAACAGCTAATAAAAGATACGGAATAGTTGGATCAAACCGTTTCATAAAGACGCCTATTGTGTAAGCGCCAATTCCAAAAAACATGGCATGACCGAAGGAAACAATTCCGGTAAAGCCTAGTAAAATATCATAGCTCATCGCAAAAATCGCAAATATAAACACTTGTGTCAGCAAAATTAACAGTGTTCTAGATTCATAGACAAATGGCAAAATAAGGAGAAATATTGCCGTTATTAAGTACACAAAATTCATTCTGCTTGCAGCTAATATTCTCATCTTCCTCACCCCTTTAATCCAAACAAGCCTTGTGGTCTAAAAATTAATACGATGGCCATTAACAGCATATTGACAGCTAAAGAAAGTGAAGGAACGTAATACGCCATAAATGATCCGGATAAGCCTACTAATATGGCAGCTAAAATAGAGCCCGGAAAGCTACCCATCCCTCCAATAACAACAACAATGAAAGCTAAAATAGCAAACTCGAGGCCCATCTCTGCGTAGATGACACCCGAATAAGGACCAAGCATAACTCCTCCAAGAGCTGCCATTCCCGCACCAACCATAAAAACAAACATAAACACTCTCTTAATGTTAATGCCAAGCGATTGCACCATTTCTTTATCCATGACGCCAGCCCTTACGATCAATCCAATTTTTGTGTTTTTCAAAATATATTGAACAATTCCGAACACGAGCAAGCCAATGGCGATAATAAATACTCGATATTTTATAATGATGACGTTTCCAATCTCCCAGCTTCCAGCTAAATACGGGGGTGGTGCAGCAGATAATTGATTAGGTCCCCACACAACCTTTAATAACTCGGACAAGACTAGCATGAGACCAAGAGTAATTAAAATTTGCTGAATATGATTTCCGTAGACCGGTTTGATAATCCATCTTTCAGTAAGTAATCCGAGAATCAGTCCTGTAACAATAGCTCCTGCAATCGCAATGAAGAAACTGCCTGTTGTCGCATATAGCCAAGTCCCGCTATAGGCTCCCCATGCAAAAAGCCCGCCATGAGCAAAGTTTAATACATCCATGAGACCAAAAATTAACGTTAAACCAGCGGCAAGCAGAAATATAAGCATTCCAGTCGCTAATCCGTTTAATGTCAGAGTGATTAAAACATCCACATCTTTTCCTCCTTTCTTTACGCAATTCCTAAATACTTTCTCCGCATGTCTGCATCTTCTTTTAACTGGGCCATATGTCCTTCGCTCACTGTCCGGCCATCGTCAATAATGTAGAATTGATCGCCAATTGTACTGGCCATTATAAAATTTTGTTCAACGAGGACAATGGTTGTCTGCTCCTTCATTTGCAGAATGGTTTCCATCACCTTTTCCACTACAATTGGTGCCAGACCCTTGCTTGGCTCGTCTATTAAAAGCAAATCATTATCATTAATATAGGCTCTCGCAATAGACAGCATTTGTTTTTGCCCACCACTTAAAAGCCCTCCCTGCTTCTTCCAAAATGTCTTTAAATCAGGGAATAAGCCTAATATCCATTCAAGCCTTGCCTTCGTTTCATCATCTTCATTTTTCATTGCTACCTTCATATTTTCCTCAACCGTCAATCCAGCAAAAATCCCTTGATCCTCAGGGACGTACCCAATCCCTTTCTGTGCCACACTGTATGTTGGCAAGCCTTCGATTCCTTCCCCTTTGTAAAAAATCGTCCCTTTTGAGGGAGGATTCAGCCCCATAATGGTTCTTAGGGTTGTCGTTTTTCCTGCACCATTTCTCCCAAGCAGTACTGTTACTTCTCCTTTTCGCGCTTCAAATGAAACTCCCTGCAAAATATGATATTGTCCAATATGCGTCTCAATGTCATTAAGCTTTAATTGAACTGTCATCGTACAGACCCCCTAAATACGCGGACTGAACAGTCTCGTTTTTCATGATTTCCTCTGGAGTTCCGTCTGCTAGTAATCTCCCATTGAATAGAACCATGACAGTGTCAGATAAATCCAGAATCATATCCATTTTGTGTTCAATTAAGATGATTGTTCGATCCTTCCCTTGCTTTATTTTTTTAATAACCTCCAAGATAGCAGGAACCTCTTCAACGGACATTCCAGCTGTCGGCTCGTCAAGGAGAAGAACCTCTGTATTCAAGGCTAATAGCATGGCAATTTCCAGCTTTCTTTTTTCCCCATGGGCTAAGTTTTTAGCTAAAATCTCTTTTTTATTTTGGAGAAGAACGAGCTCTAGCCATTCTTCTGCCTTTTCCTCAAAAACTTTATATTTCCGATAATGAGCAAGCATTTGAAGGCGTGTTCCCGCTTGGGACTGTACTGCCAGCCTGACATTCTCCAGAACAGTTAAATTAGGAAAAACATTTGTAATTTGAAAGGACCTTCCAATTCCTAGACGTGTTCTTTCTGTCGTTGACATTTTAGTA
>NZ_JBALPC010000140.1:17786-27685 GCF_036965225.1 Bacillus sp. JJ1474
TTAGTAATCTCTTTTTCTCTGAAGAAAATCTGCCCCTCCGTTGGCATTAGCTGTCCGCTTAATAGATTAAAGAAAGTTGTTTTACCAGCTCCATTGGGGCCAATAATAGACTTAAAGTGGTTTTCAGGAACTGCTATACTTACACGGTCCACAGCCGTATGGCCGCCAAATGTAATGGATAAATCCTTTGTCTCTATAATTGGTTTCACTCTCATTCACCACCTGGCTTTTTAATTAGTTATAGAAACAATGAACCTCGGTATAACACCGAAGTTCATTGTTTCTGTGGGAAATCTCCCGTCATTCTTAGTTTCTGATTGGCGGTTCTGTTTCTTCAGGGCTTAGTTCGCGAATTAACACTGGAACCGGATAAGGGACTCCATCCTTCTTCTCCAGCCTAATAGCATATAGCGTTTGTAGTGCTTGATGATCTTCTGGACGGAAAGTCATCTTTCCTTTCGGCGTTTCAAAGCTCATTCCTTCCATTGCTGCAATTAATGTATCGGCATCTGCTTTTCCTTCTGTTTTCTTCAATGCCTCGACAATGGCGATAGCTGCGGTCATTCCACCTGGAGTAAATAAGTCAGGGACTTCACCGTTAAAGCGTTTTTTATGTTCTTCTACTAGCCATTTGTTAATATCATTCGTTGGCAAATCATGATAGTATACGGTAAATCCTTCCATGCCAATCAGCGGCTCCATTGTAGATAAAGCAGGAATATCTGGCGCCCCTGTCGAAATCTTTATTCCTTTTTCCTGAACCTTCATATCAGCGATTTGATTCCATGGGGAGTTTGCACCTGCCCAGACAACAAATAAATAATCTGGTTTAGCATCAATGATTTTTTGAATATTTGACGTGAAATCTGTAGCAGCGGGATCGGCATACTCTTCATGAACAATCTCCGCTCCAAGCTTAATTGCTGCTTCCTTAAAAGCTTCTACCCCATCCCGTCCGAACGAATAATCTGGTGCGAGAGTTGCAATTTTAACACCATCTCCTGCAATCGCTGCTGCTCCTGCCACCGCATCTTGGGAGGAGTTACGAGCTGTCCGGAAAATATATTTATTAAATTCAGATCCAGTAATCGTGTCTGCCACTGCTGGTTCAACAACCATTATCTTTTCATATTCTTCCGCAAGCGGGAGGACAGCAAGTGTATCTCCTGAGCTCGAAGACCCTACTAAGAAATCCACTCCATTTTCTTCAAGAAGCTTCGTTGCCTTTTGAACGGCTACTTCAGGTTTTGTTTCCGTATCTTCTATGAATACTTCAATCTTTCTTCCTGCTACCTCTCTCGTGCCATTCGTTGCGTAATCAAGACCTAGTTCGAATCCTTGTAAAGTTTGCTTCCCATAGGATTCAAGGCCTCCTGTCTGTGAAGCGAGCACACCGATCTTGATTGGCTCACTGTTTTTCGTTTCTTCAGGCTCGCTTGTGTTATTATTATTTGTGTTTGTGTTTGTGTTCGTGTTTTCTTTTCCAGTGTTTCCAGTCTTCTCTGTTCCGCTGCAGGCGCTAGTGAATAGCATCACTAGGATCAGCATGCAAATAAAGCCCATTTTACGCGACATTGCTGTCATCTTCCTTCCCCCTTCTACTTTTCAAAATAAAAACCTAGCATTGAAACCATCATAAACTCAGGTGGTTACAAATGAGTTACAGAAATAGAAAAGCAGAGAGTTCCTTATTCAGAATCCAATGCACGGGTTTATGGAAGTGAGGAGTATAAACCCTAACATAAAAGTTTTCAATGTAAGGGTTTTGGAGAAATCTAGACTTAAGCCCTAACATTGAATTGTCCAATGTAAGGGTTTCGGAGAGACCGGTGACGAAAACCTAGTATAGAATTGTCTATTGAATGTATTCAGGACTAGCATATGCTCTAGGCGCCAGAGCTAGACATCTGAAGAACGGAAGCGATTGAGTACAGAAAAAGGCAGCCTTTATGGCTGCCTAACTGAGTTTAGTGTGTTACCTGATTCTAGAATCATTTCATACATATGACGTGTTGGATCAAGCGGGGGAACGCCAAGCTCCTCCTCCAATATTTCACAGCATTTTTGGTACCATTTAAGTGCGAAGGGGCGGTTGTTTTTCCTGTAATAGCAATACATCGTCAGTCGATAGGCTTCCTCCCATGTGCGGTCCTTCTCTAGTATTTTACTGCACCAATGTATAGCTTTGTCATACTCCTCACTTCTCACATAAAGCTGAGCTAGCTTTTCCGCTGCCCTAATAAAAAAGACGGATAATCTTTCTTTCTCATTCAGGCACCAATCATCAAATCTGCGCTCTGGCAAATAGTCTCCTCTGTATATCTTAAGTCCCTTTTCTAAATAACTCATAGCCATTTCTGTTTTCTTTTCTTCCAAACCAGCTGTCACCCAATGTTCAAAAACCAGGCTATCGACTTCAAGAACGGCATGAGGATTTAACCCGTATGCTGCTCCTTCCCTCATGATAAAAAAGGGTGTTCTTCTTGCTTTCCGGTTCGGTTCAAGGACGTTATTAAGAGCATTTAATGCCACTTTGAAATCTCGTGCCGCGCTTTTTTCATCCTGATCCGTCCATAGAAGCTGATAAATTTGCTCCTTTGGAATCAATTTATGAGGATGGGTAATAAATAATTGCAGTAATTCTTTAGCCTTTCCCCTCTGCCAATCCTTCTCTTCCACCTCTTTTTCACCTAGCCATATTTGAAACCTTCCAAGAGTACTGACTTTAAGTGTATAGCCAGGGTGAAAGTCAACCTTTGATAAATTCATCTCCTGCAGCAGCCTTGCTACCAATTGCGGCATGACTTTTTGTCTCTGTGCCTCAATAAGAATAGGAGCAAACATTTGCAAATCCCTTGGACCAAACATAGTCCTTTTATTAAAAATAAACTCATATTCTCCTGTTTGCACTTCTTTTAATAAAATGGGCAGCAGTTCCAAAAGGGATGGAAGTTCATTTTGGCTAAAGGAGATATACGTTTGCCAGTAAAGGCAGAGCATGCTTCCGTATTGATCTCCGCACTCATTAAAATGGCTGGATGCCTTTTGAATATATTTAGATCCATAAGAATAATGCTTGCTGTAAACAGCTGATATACCCATCGCAAGCTGAATAAGAGCCGATAACCAAATATCCTTTACATTTTCCGTTTCGACAAGGGCGGCATCACCTGCTGCTATTGCTCTTTCGAATTCCCCTTTGCTCCCATATAGTAAGCAAAGCCCCATAAGAGGCTCTGCCTTGCCTCTCTCGATTCGCAGCCGGGTCATTATTTCAAGTGCTGTTTCATAGCACTTCTCTGCTAAGCTTAGGTCATAATCATTAACAATTTGAATGGCATGACCCATTCTCATCCAGCCACACGCCTCCACGTAAGGGGCTTTTATGCTTATTCCATGCTGAATCCCTTCCTGTGCAAGTGACTTCGCTTGATTTCCGTTTCCGGTAAGTCCCTCAATTAGAGAAAGAAGAATATCTGTTTCCCGATGAGATTGCGGCAAGGGCGTTTTTTCTGAGCCTTCTCTCTTTTTATCATTCAATAATATATTCCTAGCTTTACTGAATCTTCCAGTTCGCAAATATAATCTCGCCTCAAGGCTGTTATTAAAATGAGGTCCCTTCAGATTGCCGGCTCTTTTGATCCATTTTTCAGCTTTCATATACTGACCGGAGTTTAACAAGTTTTCTGCAAGAAGGTGATAGAGTTTGGCCGTTTCATCCTTGGACTGAATATCATATTTTTCTCTTATTTCAATTGCCTGAAAAAGAATTCTTTCGGCTTTATGCGGCTGAATCGTGTCTAGATAGATTTTTGCCTGTCCTTCAAGTGCTCGACTTTTTTCGAGCAAATTATTTTTTTCTTCAGCCATTTGCGCAGCTTTGATATAACATGCCTCTGCCTCGTTGTATTTGGAGCAATACCGCAAAACCTCCCCTTGCAAAAACCAAAGGGGATAAAATTTGTCTTTTTCCGTATCTGAAATAAACATGAGCCGGTCATAGAGATTTTCAAGCTTCCCGTTCTCTAGCATCCTAAAGCCAACTTCATTTAAGACGGAAGCAACGGCATCGCTATACTGGATTTTCTCATAATGCAGCAAGGCCTCCTCCCACTGTTTTTTTCGTTCAAAAAAACGGGCGGTTCGCTCATGCAAAGACCGAAAAGTTTCTGGATCCTTTACCTTTAATTGATTCTCTAAAAACTCTTTAAATAATGCGTGATATTTAAATTGCTTTTCTCCGATACGATAAATAAACAAATTCCTTTCAATAATTTGATTAAGGATTGAGGATGAACCCGTTATGCCTAATACAGAGTCACAAATCTCTTCACTTAGTTCATCGAAAATACACGTCTGTTCTATGAATTGCTGGATAATTGGCGGCTGCTTCGCAAAAACCTCCAAAGCCAAATATTGAAATAAATCTTGGAGAGATTGTGATGATTTTGAATGTAAGTTCGAAAAATCACCGTTTTCCGGAATTTGCTGTGCAATCATCCCAATGGCAATTACCCATCCCTCAGTTAACGCATAAATTTGTGCTAATTCCTCTTCGTTAACATTTATATCATAATAGTCATTTAGCAGAAGCTCTGCCTCATCCATTGTCATGATGAGATCGTCTTTCGTGATTTCCATTAACTGATTACATACCTTCATTTTCGTCAGCTGTTTCCACATTGGACGGCTTCTGCTGGAAATAATAAAATGAATATTCGAAGGTATGTGATCAAGCAATTTTTCCATCCATCGATTGACTGTATATGATTGTTCAATTTGATGAAAATCATCTAAAATGATAAATAGTTCTTTTTCGATAGATAGCAGTTCATTAATAAATAGGGAACTAAGCATATTGATTTCTTCATCTCTAATATACCTGTCCATATCCTTCATCATTAAAGCAAGGTTCTTGCCGAACTCTGGAAAAGAAAATTGAATCGAGGAAATTAAATAGGACAGAAAAGGAAGAATATCGTCATCAGCCGCAGAAATTGAATACCAGCTGCAGTCTTTTTTCTCATCGTTCACAAAAAGTGCCAGTGCCGTACTTTTCCCGTAGCCCGCTCCTGAATGAATAATGGTCAAAGGATAACGGGAAATTGATTTCATTTTTTTCGTTAAGGCTGCTCTTCTAATGGATTCTATTTTCACATCTGGAACGAGAAGCTTCGTTCGGATAATAGGCATAGATTTGAACAAATTACTTCCCTCGCTTCCAAAAGTCTTAATTTTCCGATTACTTTTTCTAAAAAAATATTATTTATTTTAACTTCGCTATAGAGCAGACATTTTCCTTCAAAAAAAGGACTCGAGTTTTCGAGTCCAGCGCAGAAAATATTAGCTAGCAGTTTAAAAAGAAATATCCATTTCATCAATCGGCCAATATCTAAGGTTTACTTTTCCGACTACTTGATCAACAGATATTAATCCATAATGACGGCTATCCCAGCTTTTTGCACGGTTATCTCCTAGAACAAAAATCTTTCCTTCTGGGACCGTCTCAGTACCAGTAACTTCCATTAAAGTGAAATCTCCAGTCAGCATACTTCCAATTGCCTCTTTTCGAAACTTTTCGAGGTATGGTTCATATACTTTTTCTCCATTAATATAGAGCTCATCATTATGGTATTCAATCTTATCTCCCGGCAAACCAATAACCCTTTTCACAAAATCTTCTTCCTTGCTATGGTGAAAGACAATGACATCAAACCGGTGCAACTCACCAATCTGAGTTCCAATCTTGTTGACAATTAATTTATTGCCATTTTCAAGGGTCGGCATCATGGATTCACCTTCAACTATATAATTAGAAAAGAAAAAGGTTCGTATAAAAGCAAAAATAATAATTCCGATAGCAAATGCCTTTATCCACTCAATTCCTTCCTTTTTTATTCCCTCATTCATCTTTTCTCCTCCCTTCCAGCATTTACTCTTGGTAATCCCTTTCCCTTTCCATCTTTAAATTCATTTTTATTTCAATTCTTTTTCCAACATACCAAAGGATAAAGATAATAACTCCTACAATCGCAGACCGAATCGGCTGTGTGACCAGTGATTTAATATCAGATCCAATAAAGCTGATCGTAAATATCATGACGAGCTTTCCTGTTAAGACCGCAAGCATATATTGAGCGATACTAATTTTTGATAGACCTGCAACAATATTTACTACCGCTGAAGGCGTGAAAGGGAAGCATAAAAGAATAAATAACGGACCAAATCCATGTCTTTCCACCCAGGCCATAAGCTTTTGGACTTGCGAATGCCTTTTAAGCATCCTCAGCACCCGGCGCTGTCCATACTTCCGCACTAATATGAAAACTAACAACGCTCCTATTGTTGCCCCAATCCATGAAAATAGGAAGCCTAGCCATAAACCAAAAGCATTTGCATTCGCCATTACAAATAAAAATAACGGAAGAAATGGCAAGAAGGCTTCGAGCATGGGCAACAAAATACCTGGAAGCGGGCCAAAGGAACGATATTTATCTATTAATTCCATTATATGTTCAAGTGTAAACCAGTCTTTAAGCCATTCTAACTCCATTTAATGTCTCCTTGTTACTTTCGAGCTGTTGTTGTGTGTAATCGTATATATTTTTACCTCTTTCTATTTAATTGTACACCCATTTTTGGGAAAAAGAATGTTATTTTGCCAAAAATTCGTGAATTGCCTGCTTATTTCTTTCAAGATCTATTGCTAGAACAGATCCAGAACCGCTAACTCTTTGATTGCTGTAAGAACCATCTACAGGAATTCGTAAAGTCCCAATATCCTGAATGTCTTTTGAAATAAAATCCTTGCCTATATAAAGAATATCAGTTGTATCCATGTTTGTATTCACAAACGGTGTCATCACACCGACTAATTTTGGCAGCTTCGCAATTGTTTGAATGCTCTTTAATTGTGACCCGACTTCCTTAATTACCTTTTGCTGTCTTTCAACCCTGCCGAAGTCACCAACCGCATCATGGCGGAATCGGACATAGCCAAGTAAATGCTTGCCATCAAGCCGTTGTAATCCTGGTTGTAAATTTACTCCGATATAGGCTGACATTGCTTTCTCTACCTCAATTTCTACACCTTGTGGAAATGCTTCATCAATTAGATGAACGAAACCATTAAAGTCAACAATAGAGTAATATTTAATGTCTATATCAAAGTTTTCCTTAATGGTTTTTCTTAATAATTCCGGACCTCCAAAAGCCAAAGCAGCATTAATCTTGTGTTTTCCATACCCTGGAATATTTACATAACTATCTCTCATAATAGAAATGACTTTATATGTGCCTTTATCCGGATGGTATTGAGCAATCATAATGGTGTCTGCTCTAGATTTTTCATTTCCTCGTGCATCACTGCCAAGAAGAAGAATA
Organism: Bacillus sp. JJ1474; assembly: GCF_036965225.1. Lineage (NCBI taxonomy): Bacteria > Bacillati > Bacillota > Bacilli > Caryophanales > Bacillaceae > Bacillus > Bacillus sp. JJ1474. The sequence continues at coordinate 25,170 of NZ_JBALPC010000140.1, forward strand.
TTTGTGCCGCCATACTGATCCTTGTCACCGTGAAATTCAAACTCCTTCGTTTCTATGTTTGCCTTCTTTAAGGATTGTGAAACCCCTTGTTTATATTGAAAATAGGAATAGCCAATAAGTCCGAAACATATTAGAAAAAGAATGAGGACAATTGATTTCCACTTCTTCTTTTTTTGTTTTTTCTGTTGGTATCGATCTGATCTCATTTTACTAGTCCTTCCTTTTAATTTTGGATATTTACTTTCAAACATATAAGACTGCTTTCATAGTTAAAAAGTTTCTTATTTTAGTCTGGTATTTATTGTATTTAGTTATTCTTAAAAAATAAAAACCACAAACCTGCTTTAGGCTTGCGGCTTTGAATCTAGTATCCTATAAATAGTCTTTAAACCATCCGATAATATAGTTTAAACGGCTAATTCTTAAGTTCGGTTTGCCGCTTCTTGAAAGCTCATGATTGGCCTCCGGAAAGCGAATAAACTTTGTTGTTTTTTGACGATCCTTTAATGCAATAAATAATTGCTCGGCCTGTTCGATTGGGCATCTGAAATCCTTCTCGCTGTGAAGAATTAGCAGCGGTGTCTCAATATTGTCGACATAGGCAAGCGGAGAATGCTTCCACAATGTTGTCACATCATGAAGACCGCTTTTGATTTGCCAATCAGTGAAGTAATAGCCAATATCACTGACACCGTAGAAGCTAATCCAGTTCGAAATCGAACGCTGGGTTACTGCTGCTTTAAAACGGTTTGTGTGCCCGACAATCCAGTTGGTCATAAATCCTCCGTAACTTCCGCCTGTGACCCCTAAACGGTCACTGTCAATAAAATCAAAGGAAGCTAACACATGATCGACCGCATCCATAATATCCTCATAATCTTTTCCGCCATAATCCCCTCTTACAGCGTCAACGAAAGTCTGTCCATAGCCATGGCTTCCGCGAGGATTGATAAATAAGACTGCAAATCCTTGAGCCGCAAGACTTTGAAATTCATGAAAATATGTATTGGCATACATCGTATGAGGTCCACCATGAATTTCGAGAATAAGCGGGTATTTCTCTCCTTCCTTAAAGTTCACAGGCTTCATCATCCAGCCATGTAAATTCCAGTTATCCGAAGATTGAAACTCGAATGGCTCTGCTTCTGCAAGGTCAATGCCATTAAGGAATTCTTCATTCACATTTGTCAGCTGCTCCAACTCACCTGTTGACACATTAAGGAAATGCAGATCTCCTGGCTTTGCTGGTCTGCTAATAGCAACAACCGCCCGATCAATTTTCCCGCCGGTTGTAAGTCCGTATACATGCTGGCGATCCAAAAGAGCCGGATAAAGTTCTCCATCTATAGTTCCATAGTAAACAACTGTATTGCCATGGTCTGTTGCTAGGAAATAGAAGCTGTGATTATCCTCACCCCACAAAATTCCCGGGGTGACCGTACCCTGTTGGAAATCACCAATTGCATAATCGCCAACTAATAAGTCTGAATCAGCAGTCAGGCAATGAAGCTTCTCCGTTTCTGTTTCGTAAATCCAAATCTTTGATAGCGTGGCATTTTTGAATTCTCTTTCGTGTCCAAACATACCAAGATACTTTCCGTTAGGTGACCATGTAACATGGCCGAAGCTTCCGGTTCCACTTGTGATTTTCTGGAGCTTCTTTGTTTCAATATCAATAAAAAAAACATCATTTATAAAGGATGTGTCCTTTTCCTCACTTAAATCTGCTGTGATAGCTAGTTTTTTTCCACAAGGAGACCAGCTATGAAGCTGAAAATCATTTTCTTTAGATGTAAGCAGCTCGATCTTTCCATTTTCCACTTCAACAAAAGCGATATGAGTATATTTTCCGTCCCAAAATCCTGAGGCATCTGATTTGTATTTCATTTTTTCAACTTCAAGCGGAACAGGGGGTTGGTCTTCCTTCTTTTCTTTCTTTTCAGCTGAAGTGACCGATTCATCTTTTTTGAGCGCTGCATTAAAGGCAATTCTAGTGCCATCAGGAGACCATACCGGATTCGATGCTCCATTTGGACATTTCGTTAGCTGGCGTGCCTCCCCTCCTTTAGCATCCATGACATAAATTTGTCCTTTCCCGCTCCGGTCCGAAACAAAAGCAATTTTCGTTCCATCCGGAGACCAGCGTGGGGAGGAATTTCTGTTTTCCCCAAATGTCCATTGAATAGGCTTATTCTTTTCTTTCGTGTTTATGTAAAACAAATTGGAGCAATATTTATTTTCCTTCTCAAGCATTTGTGTTTCTACAAATAAACAATCCTCCCCATTTGCTGCAAGCTGAGGATCTGATACAGATTTGAGCTTATACAGATCCTCTGGGGTAATCGTTCTTTTTTCCTTCATTCCTTTTCCCTCCTATTAGTTTAGGGTAAAACACCGTATGCACTGGGCTCTGGAGCTAGCCATTTATATAGCTCCTTTTTATTTCGACACTAGAAATATTTTCCCTTCTTTTTTTTTTTTGAAGATAAGATCGTTTTTTTAAATTTTTGGGAAAT
>NZ_JBALPC010000140.1:27731-29527 GCF_036965225.1 Bacillus sp. JJ1474
ATATTTAAATATAAAATAATTACAGAACACACGTTCCTGTTCGTATAAATTTTATTTTTTGTATAACTAAGGGAGGCATGCATAATGACAAGAATTCCTGAGGAGGATCGAAATATTATTGAGCAGGCTATTTATTTGCCGATGGTACTAACGGTTTTAAATCGGGATCTTAACGTTATTAATAAGAGCCCTTTTAAGCTTAAACAGCCATATCTAAATTTAATTGAGGAGACCATGAAAGTTATTCAAAAGGAATTGAAAGAAGTAAAACAATATATGTATAAAAATAAACTGAAGGTTGAACAGCTGAAGCGGGATGAGGCGTTTACGATGTTCATTTTTCTATATAAGGGCTATGAAGAACAGCATAATTATTTTAATCCCCGTATTCGCAATAGAGTTCAGGAGTTATTAGAATTTTATTTATATCGGCGTCACCTTCACGAATTACAGAGTGAAAAAAAAGTGGGGTACTCATAGGGAATATCCCCTAAGATCACCCTCACTAATTATTTGTACTCCTTTTCTCCTGCACTATACTTGCCAGTATGCTCGGAAGCATTTAGATTTCTTCTTCCGCTAATGAAATACCAGTCCTTTCGCTCTAAATTTTCGATCCTTCTGCTAAGCGTAGTTTTCAACAAAGCCGTTCGTAGTATTTGATTATTAATGGAGTTGTAGGAAACCGGTAAAGTCAAAGTTCTTTTATTGTTAAATAAAATTTTTGTATTGGCTGCGTCTTCACGGCGATGTAAAAGGACATGCTCTTGAGATATCCATATGCATTGAGAGTTAGTCGGAGATGTCGTTGGAAAAAAATAAATGGAGTTTGTGGAGTCTACTGTGATGGGTGCTTTGTGGGTAATTCCTGTAAGTTGTTTAGTCGCCTCTTTCCTGCCCTCATAACTGCTCCCGAAGGAAATACACCCTTTCTTTATTATATCAATAGGTTTAAATGGTGAAACATATTCATCCTCCAGCTCCCAAATTTGCGAGTAAACTTTGCTGCCATATGTTAAAGGCATAATAATCATTGTGTCTGGATTAATTTCATATTCTTCAATCAAAGGGGGAGTTATTATTTTTACCATTACCTCATCTCCTCAAAAGTTATATTCCATCAACCATACCAGATTATTACCAAATAAACTCACTTTCTTCAAAAAGTTCTTAAATTGTTCATAATTTTCATATTCATAAATATTTTTAGAAGATTTCTATAAATTAAGTGAATAAAAAGGAGGAACCCCATATAATAGTAAAAAGCGTTGAGGTGATTTTCGTGAATGAAAAATCATACACAGAGCTGATGAAAAAAAACGCCATGAAAAGGAAAAAGTTGAAGGAATCCTATGTTTTAGATCTTTATATTGACATGTTGCTATCAGAAGTGCTGCTGACAAAGGAAAAAAAGCATCTCATGGAAGAAATTGACCATTCCCTTGATGAAGGCAATAAACCGGCATTTATTCATTTATCAAAGAAGTATATTGAGCTGACAAAGCGATTTGGCACATAATTCTAGAATCTCCCGAAATTACGGGAGATTTATTTAATTTGTAAAAAAGTGATCTGGAATCAGATATTTAATCTAAAATGGTTCCGTAAAAAATTCATGGTGAGGGTTTTTGATGTGGATACTTCTAGACACGTTTCATGAACGCTTCATGGTGAGGGTTTTTCATACGGATGCTCCGGAACGAGTACCATGAACCTTTCATAGTGAGCGTTTTTCATACGGGCGCTCCGAAACGCGAGTCATGAACCCTTCATGGCGAGGGTTTTTCATAAAGGTC
>NZ_JBALPC010000141.1:0-3720 GCF_036965225.1 Bacillus sp. JJ1474
ATTTAGCTAAAAAATATTTAAAGCCTCTCTATGATTATGATGCAAAAAATAATGGACAACTGATTGAAACATTACAAGCTTATCTGCAATGTAATTGTCTAAAAAATGAGACTGCAAAGAAGCTATTTATCGTCCGCCAAACTTTATATCATCGCTTATCCAAAATTGAAAGTTTAATAGGAAGTGATTATATGCTTCCACCAAAGCGCCTAGCTGTTGAATTGATGCTGCTTGCAACTCAATATAACTTCCAGATTATAGACTCTGAGAATTCCAAGTAGAGCAGGATTTTAATTTTCTAATTTTGAATATTCAGTTATTTGTTGCTAGCAGTTTGATTCTTAGTAAAAATACATTCTGTTCATTTTGTCAAATTCGTATCAAGGCCTTGATCTGCCCGGGAATGAATTTAGCTATCAAAAAGTGTCAATGTGTGAAACGGTAATTAGTTATCATTTAACATTGTGTCTGATGATAACCATGATATTAAGCCTCACAATTAAGGCAGAAGTAACAAATTTCTAAAGGAGTGGCTCAAATGAGGAATGTTCATATTACTGAAAGTTTAGTCACGAAAGATGAGAAATATCTTTGGAATTCAATGAAGCCTTATAACCCGCAAGCTACGACTATTATTCAAAAAGCGAAAGGAGCTTGGCTGACGGATATAGAGGGGAATCGCTATTTAGATGCCATGTCAGGTTTATGGTGTGTAAACGTTGGTTATGGAAGGGAAGAAATTGCAAAGGCTGCATATGACCAACTCCTTGAGAACAATTATACTCCCTTAACGGTTAGCCATCCTTCAGCGATTTTACTAGCCGAGAAAATCAGTGATTTATTAGGCGGGGATTACGTTGTATTTTTCTCAAATAGCGGCTCAGAAGCGAATGAAACAGCATTTAAAATTGCTCGCCAATATTTCCAGCAAAAAGGGCAAGGAACACGTTATAAAATTGTTTCGCGTTATCGCGCCTATCACGGGAACTCTATGGGCGCACTCGCGGCAACAGGGCAAGCTGAACGGAAATACAAATACGAACCATTATCGCCAGGATTTATTCATGTTAAAGCGCCGGATCAGTACCGTTACAATGAGGATGGATATAAGAATGTAGCCGATTTACCTTCTGTTAAAGCAGTAGATGAAATTATGACATGGGAACACTCAGAAACGATAGCTGCCATGATTTTGGAACCGATTATTACAGGCGGGGGGGTCATTATGCCTCCTGATGATTATTTAAAAGGTGTAAAAGAAGTTTGCGAGAAACACGGCGTCTTACTAATAGCAGATGAAGTAATCTGCGGCTTCGGACGTACAGGAAAAGCCTTCGGCCATCAACATTACGGAGTGCAGCCTGACATTATCACGATGGCAAAGGGGCTTACGAGCGCATATATGCCACTTTCTGCAACAGCTGTAAAGAGAGAAATTTATGACGAGTTCACTAGAAACGGAAACTATGACTTTTTCCGTCATGTTAATACATTTGGAGGCTCTCCCGCGGCATGTGCAGTTGCATTGAAAAACTTGGAAATTATGGAACGAGAAAATTTATTTGAACAATCTTCTATCATGGGTGAGATTTTAGTTACTGAATTAAAAAATAAACTATCACAATCCCCTCATGTTGGAGATATTCGAGGAAAGGGATTGCTTATAGGAATTGAGCTAGTAGAAGATCGCAGCACAAAGAATCCATTACCTGTAGAGAAAGTCAATCAAGTCATTGCAAAATGTAAAGAACAAGGGCTGATTATTGGGAAAAACGGTGTGACAGTTGCGGGCTATAACAATGTATTAACACTTTCCCCACCATTAAATATTACCTTGGAGGAAAAGGATTTCATTCTTGCAAGATTAGTGCAAGCAATTGAAGCTTTATGAGTGTTTATCCCAAATAGTAGAATCGCACGGATAGAGTCATATTTTCTATATGATATTTGCTGCTTAATTATTGAAAGGAGACTACGATAATGACAAACATTACTGAAGTGAAAGAACTTACACATTTTATTGAGGGAAAAATGACTGCTGGTAAAAGCGGCCGTTTCTCCGATGTGTTCAATCCTGCTACAGGAGAAGTCATTGCCAAAGTGCCGTTAGCTTCCGCAGAGGAAGTGAAAGATGCAATTGAAAAAGCAGAGGCTGCATTCCCTGCATGGCGGGATATCTCAGTAGCTAAACGCGCAGAGGTTGTAATGAAATTCCGGCACTTGCTAACGGAAAATAAAGATAAATTAATTGAATTAATCTGCACGGAAAGCGGAAAAACAGAAGAAGACGCAATAGGTGAAATTACCCGCGGGATAGAATCTGTAGATTTAGCTATAAATGCTCCTCATTTAATGAAAGGCGAATATTCAGTAAATGTAGGCGGGGAAATTAATGCTTATTCCGCTAAATATCCGCTAGGTGTAGTTACCGCAATCTCTCCATTCAACTTTCCAATCATGGTGCCGCTAGCCCAGACATGTATGGCGGTAGCAGTAGGAAATGCTGTTATTTTAAAAGCTTCCGAGCGAGTGCCTATGACACCCTTATTTGTGAGTGAATTATGGAAAGAAGCAGGGCTTCCAGATGGTATTTGGACAGTCATCAATGGAGATAAAGAGGCGGTTAATGAACTCCTTGAAAATCCGGCAGTACAGGCAGTTTCTTTTGTTGGCTCAACACCTGTAGCACAATATATTTATGAAACAAGCGCTAAATATGGAAAACGTGTCGTTGCATTAGGCGGAGGCAAAAATAATATGGTAGTCATGCCAGATGCTGATTTAGAACAAGTAGCGAATGCTTTCATCAGTGCAGGGTATGGGGCTGCTTCTCAACGATGTATGGCCATTTCTACATTAATGCCAGTGGGTCAAGAAACGGCGGATCGCTTAGTAGAAATTTTAAAAGAAAAGATTGATAACTTAAAAGTGGGGGCTTATACAGAGAATGTCGATTATGGCCCGGTTATCTCTCCGCAAGCAAAAGAAAATATTTTGAAAGCCATTGACCGCAGTGAAGAAGAAGGTGCAAAAATCATTTGTGATGGACGTAATAAAGACATAACAAAAAATAGCAAAGGCTTCTTCTTGGCACCAACTTTGCTTGATCATGTAAAACCGGGCATGGAAATTTACGATGAAGAAGTCTTCGGTCCCGTTCGAAATATTGTACGTGTAAACACATTAGAGGAAGCGATTAAATTAATCAATCAGCATGAATTAGGAAATGGCGTAACGATTTTTACAAACAATGGACTGGCAGCCAGAAAATTCACAACTGAAATTGATGTAGGAATGGTCGGTGTAAACGTTCCAATTCCAATTCCGGTTGGTTATCATAACTTTGCTGGTTTTAAGGGCTCAAGATTTGGTGATGGCCAAATGTTTGGTCCAGATCAAGCAAAATTTTATACAAAATCAAAGATGATTTCAGAACGCTGGCTATCAACAAGTGAAGACAAAAGTCTGTCATTTGCATTCCCAAGTAATAATTAATTAAGGTTTGTATTTAATCACAAATAATAACAGGTAAGTATGAGCGTTGACACAGCCATCAGGTGATTCTGGTGATTTGATTGCGTGTGGGCCAATTTCAAAAAATACGAAGAACTAGAATAAATAAGACCTTTCCGGATAATGGGAAAGGTCTTTCTTCAGAGGGAGCGGTAATTGGACAGGAAAGAGCCTTTATCTAAATAGTTGACAAAGTGTGTTTATCGG
>NZ_JBALPC010000141.1:3904-22205 GCF_036965225.1 Bacillus sp. JJ1474
AAAGTGTGTTTATCGGACAAAAAAGCAAAATTTCCAAAAAGTTGTCCACAAAGTAGTATTTGGTGAAAGAAAATTGACCCACTATCCACAACTTTATCCACTTATTAATCAAATGCTTTTTTCAATCTCTCCAACCCATCTAACAACATTTCCCGCGGACAGGCGATATTCATGCGAACAAAGCCTTCGCCCCCAGGACCGTACTTTTTCCCTGGTTCTAATGCCAGCTTGCCTTTATATAATAACCGTTCTCTAATGTCTTCATCGCTTAAATCCAGCCCACGGCAATTTAACCATAATAAATAGGTGCCCTCAGGTTCCATGACTTTGATCGAAGGCAAGTGTTTTTCGATAAAGCTCTTTGCTGTTGCGATATTTTCATGTAAGTATTCAAGAAGCTCATCCAACCAGCTATCCCCGTGCTGATAAGCAGCTTCCATTCCAATTGCTCCAAATGTTGGCAATGAAAAGAAGCCTTGACGCTGCAGAACTTTTTGAAATCCTTCGCGAAGTTCTTTGTTGGAAATGATAACAGCAGAAGCTTGTAGACCTGCTAGATTAAATGTTTTTGTTGGTGCAATGCAAGTAATTGTAATCTCACTGAATTTGTTATCCAATGAAGCGATTGGAATATGCTTATTTTGTTTAAAAACAAGGTCAGAATGAATTTCATCGGAAAGAATTAAACAATGATACTGATGGCAGAGCTCACCGATTTTTTGTAATTCTTCTTTTGTCCATACTCTGCCGCCAGGATTATGCGGATTACATAAAAGGAATAATTTAACTCCCTCTTTTAAACGATTTTCAAAATCAGCATAGTCGATTTCAAATCGATTATTAATTAATTTTAAAGGTGAATTTACTACTTCCCGATTATTTTTCATAATCATGTCGAAAAAAGGAGCATATACAGGTGATTGGAGCATCACCTTATCTCCAGGTGCAGTATAGGCCTCAATAGCGGTTGCAATCGAAGGAACGACTCCCAAATTATAAAGAATCCATTCACTTTCAACATTCCAGCTGTGTCTATTCTGAAGCCATTGCTTAATGCTATCAGCCGTAGAGGTTGAAGGATATGTATAGCCGAAAACACCATGATGAACTCGGTCTAGAAGAGCATCTTTCACTTCCGAAGGCGGCGCGAAATCCATATCAGCTACCCACATTGGCAATACATCGCTCGTTCCAAAGACTTGCTGGGTCATTCCCCATTTAACAGAGGAGGTATTTTCCCGATTAATCATTTTGTCAAAGTCAAACTTCTTCATTGTATCCCCGCCTTTTCAATGATATAGCCTTTCCTCTATAATAAGGGATGGAAACAAAAAGTAAAAACATTTAGTGAAACTCAATCAGTGTTGATTAATCCAAGATGAATATGATAGACATGGGCTATTTATAAAAAAAATATTATTCTTGTTCTTTACCAACTGATTGTAGTTGCGGCCCACAGGATGTGGGTCACACAGACGTTGCCACAGGACGTGGCGTTCTTAGTCTGTGTTCCTATAATAGGGCTTTTACGGGCTGTTAGTCACCTGAATAGGTTTCTTTTTTCCTCAAACTTTTTAAAGTGGGGTCTTACAGCCCGTTAATCTGCGGAAAGGTGATAATATGCAAATTCAACAATTAAACATACAGCTCGTCAATACAATAAATGAGTGGGATCCTTTTGGAATGGGTGCAGGCAATTATGAAACGGAAATTGCTGATATTGTTCAGGCAGTCCATGATTTAGATGATCAGAATAAGCTAGCTAGAAAAATTCAGGCCATTTTTGAATTTTCCTTTGAAAAGCTTCTAGCCATTGAGGAATGCTCAGAAGTCGCTCGTAAACTTCTGGCTATTAAAGATGATGGAGTGTGTACAATTTAGAGAAGGGTGACTCTTTTGCAGATTCACCCTTTCTTATTAAATTCCTTTATATATTGGAAAACCTCCTCCGGTCTTTCCTCTGGAAGGAGGTGGCCGGTTTCTTTTAAAACAATGAGCTTCGAATTATTTAGATCCTGTTGCAGCTGTTTGCCTATTTGCAGTGGAACTACTTTATCCTGCTCTCCCCAAATTAATAAGCAGGGTACTTGAATTTCTTTTAAGATATCTGCAGACAAATCTCCCTCGCGGTCACGGATTAGCTTTGCCAGGGCTAAGAATATATCGTCTTTTAAAAATGGGGCTAAATATCCTTCTGCCATTTCTTCATCGATTATAGATTGGTTGTAAACAACGAGCCGTAAATTATTTTCTAATCCTGAACGCTCCAGCCACCTCTTAACGAATAGGTGAGAAAATGGAAGATAAGTCGCAAGAACAAGCTGGAGCTTTGATTTTTTTAAATAGCCTGAGCTGCAAAGAAGTACCACTTTATCAATTAGATCTGGACGTAAATGAGCGATGTATAAGGAAATTTGTCCACCCATAGAATGGCCAAGTAATATGATTTTATTTAATTGTATACTTTCAATGAGCTGTATAACGGTCATCGCCATATTTTTATATGAATATTTGTAACGGCGGGATTTTCCGCTTTGCCCAAATGGGGGTAAGTCAATAGAAATGACATTATATTCATTTATTAAATATGGGATAAGCCTCCGGAAGCTAAAGCTTGAGGATAGAAAGCCGTGCAGCAGGACAACGGTTTTCTTTGAGGATGAGTGTCGCTGAAAGCTTTCATAGTAAATATGATTTCCATTTATATGTACGTCTTGTTTTTCCATAGTATTCTCCATGTATATCCCCTCAATGTCAGTATACCTTATTTTCACCGAAGGAATTGAAATCAACCAAACAAAAAAAGGACAACCCAAAGGATTGTCACTTCAAAAAGGGGGAATACTAGAAAGTCTTTAAGACCATCATGCCCAACAAGCCTTGCTTTCAAACATCAAATCACAAAAAACATCTTATCCAATAAAACTTGCCTGTTTAGATTAAATAATAATATTAATTACGAGCAAAATAGAGAATATCAAGACCGAATTAATTACTTTTTGAAAAAAGGCTTGAACTGTGGTATAATTTTTAATTGCGAATAAAAAGGATAAAAATTAATAGAAATTAGGAGTGTTTCCATGTCTGAAAAAATCGAAGTAGGCAGTGTTATTAAAGGTAAGGTGACAGGAGTTCAACCGTATGGTGCGTTCGTTGCGCTGAATGAGACTACTCAAGGGCTTGTTCATATTTCTGAGGTTACTCATGGATTTGTTAAGGATATTAATGAACATCTTAAAGTTGGAGATGAAGTAGAAGTTAAAGTTTTATCTGTTGATGAGGCATCAGGAAAAATTGGATTATCGATCCGTGCTACACAAGAAGCGCCAGTCGAGGCTGAAGTAAAAGCGAAAAAGCCGCGTAAACCTCGCCCAGTGGCTCCAATCCATGTGGAAAACGATACGGCACAAGGATTTAATACACTTAAGGATAAACTTCAAGAGTGGATTGACCAATCTCAACGTGAAGATTTGATTAAGAAATAAGAATGGAAACCGGGCTTAGCTCGGTTTTTTACTTTTTTTGGTCAAAGGGAACCTGAATACTTGCTAATCTCTATCGAATAATAACTCTTGTTATTAGTAAGAAGGGGGAATTTCACATGGCAGAACAAACACTTTATGAAAAAGTCGGCGGTGAAGAGGCAATTGTAAAGGTTGTCGACTACTTTTATTCTGAATTAGTCCTAAAGGATCCAACGGTAAACCAATTTTTTGAGAATACAGATATGGAAAAGCAGCGCCGACATCAAACGAAGTTTATTAGCTTTGCCTTAGGTGGACCTAATCAATATTCGGGAAATTCGATGGCAAAGGCTCATAAAGGGATGAATCTGCAGCCCGAGCATTTTGATGCCATTGCCACACATCTGGGAGAGGCTCTCGCTCATTTTGGGGTTGGTGATGAAGATATCGCCCAGGCTTTAAATAAAGTCAATACGCTTAAAGACGATATTCTATATCAATGAAGAACAAAAACTCGCCAATCGGCGAGTTTTTTATATTCCCTTGGCTTCCTCTTTCCTAATCTGGTGCTTTTTAAGCCGATATTGCAGATTTTGCCGGCTCATGCAAAGAGATTTTGCGGCTTGGGTAATATTATATTGATGAAGCTGTAACACTTTTTCTAAATAGCTTTTTTCTGCTTCATCCATATAATCTTCCAAGGACTTAAATTGACTGCTTGATTCATTCTGATGATGTGTTAGGCTGATCGGTGTAAAAATATCATTTTTAAATTGCGGCTTATTGCGGAAATGGATCGGCAAATGAAGATAACCAATGTGCTCCTCATGAACAATTAAATTCATCGCACCTTCTATAACATGCTCTAGTTCCCGTACATTTCCAGGCCAATCATACTGTTCAAATACACTTAAAACATGATCGTCAATCCCTTGAACCTTCATGCCAAAAAGGTGATTGTATTTTTCAATAAAGAAACGGACAAGATCTTGAATATCCTTCCTTCTATCCCGCAAAGGAGGGATGAATAAAGAAACAACGCTCAATCTGTAATATAGGTCTTTTCGCAGTCTTCCATCGGAGATCGCATCGATAGGATCCTCGTTTATAGTAGCAATGATCCGGACGTCTACCTTACGATCTTTTGTGTCTCCAATTCGTCTAACCATTCGTTCCTGTAAAACCCTTAAAAGCTTCGCCTGCAAGGCTGGATTTAGAGAATTGATTTCGTCAAGCAGCAATGTTCCGCCTTCCGCCTGTTCGAAAAGACCTGGACGTTCAATCGCACCTGTAAAAGCCCCTTTCTTTGTCCCGAATAACAGCCCCTCAATCAAGCTATCAGGCAAGGCAGCACAGTTCTGAGAGATAAAGGGCTTTGAAGATCGATTGCTTCCATTATGAATGCTTTGTGCGAATAGCTCTTTTCCTGTTCCTGTATCACCAACGATAAGAATTGATGAACTAGTGCGGGTCGCTCTCTTGCTCGCCTCGATCACATTCTTAATTTCTTCACTGATTCCGATAATGCTATCAAATGTGTAGCGGGTGTTTCCTTTTTTATTCATATTTTCTCTAATCAGCTTTTCTAGTTTTGTCACATCGCGGGCAATTTCCATGGCGCCAATTCGAACGCCTTCCTCCGAAACGGGGAAGGTGTTATTAATCGTTGTTATTTCCTGCCCTTTATTATTAAAATAAGTTTGCTTAGCATTAATGATTTTCTCCCCGTGAGTTAAAGCTCTCAAAAGGGTGCTAGCCTCATCCTTATGAAAGGAGAATACATCCAATAGCTCCTTATCGAGGACATCTGAGTAATCCATTCCCTCCATTTCAGCCATTTTTTTATTATAAATTATCGTTTTGCCTTCGTGATCAACAACGTGGACTCCGATATCTATTTCTTTAAGTATCTGTTGGAAAAACGTATTAATTAATTTCATTTGAGCGAAATTTGGATTATTCATTGTCTTGCTCCTTCATCATTCTTTCCTTCATTTTATGTAAAGAATGGAAGGGGTGCAATGTTTTTTTGCTCCTTAACAGGTGTTGAGAGATCAAAATGCAAAATAATTTTGCTGTTAAGAAAGAAAAAACAACATTTGACGCGGTATACATATTTGGCACATATCTTGCAATGATATATGGATGTAATGAAAAAGTGCTAAGGGGGAAGGAATCATGGTACAAGCATACAAACATGAGCCATTCACAAATTTTAAGTTAGACGAAAACCGTGAGGCATATCTAACAGGCTTAAAAACGGTTGAAGGCTATTTAGGAAAAGACTACGATTTAGTCATTGGTGGAGAGCGTATTTCTACTGAGGAAAAAATTGTTTCTTATAATCCCGCAAATAAAGAAGAAGTGATTGGTCGTGTATCCAAGGCAAGCCAAGAATTAGCCGAAAAAGCCATGCAGGCTGCTGTTGAAGCGTTCAAAACATGGAAAAAGGTAAAGCCGGAAATTCGTGCGGACGTTCTTTTCAAAGCAGCTGCGATTATCCGCCGCCGCAAGCATGAATTCTCTGCTCTTTTAACAAAAGAAGCAGGAAAGCCATGGAATGAGGCAGATGCAGATACTGCAGAAGCGATTGATTTCTTAGAATATTACGCACGTCAAATGCTGCGTATTAAAGATGGTGTTCCAGTAAACAGCCGTCCAAACGAATATAACCGTTATGACTACATTCCATTAGGAGTGGGAATCATTATCTCTCCTTGGAATTTCCCGTTAGCGATTATGGCTGGTACGACAGTTGCAGCAATCGTAACAGGAAACACTGTATTATTAAAACCAGCTTCAACAACACCAATTGTTGCAGCGAAATTCGTTGAAGTCATGGAAGAGGCAGGACTTCCAGCAGGTGTTCTTAACTTCGTTCCAGGAAGCGGTGCAGAAGTGGGCGACTACTTAGTTGACCATAAAGACACTCGTTTCATCAGCTTCACAGGTTCTCGTGACGTTGGTCTGCGTATTTTCGAACGTTCATCTAAGCTGAATGAAGGTCAAATTTGGATGAAGCGTTTAATCGCAGAAATGGGCGGAAAAGACACGATTGTTGTCGATAAAGAAGCAGATCTTGAACTAGCTGCGACATCTATCGTTGCTTCTGCGTTCGGATTCTCCGGACAAAAATGTTCAGCATGCTCTCGTGCAGTAGTTGTAGAAGATGTATACGATCAAGTATTAAACCGTGTCGTTGAATTAACAAATCAATTAACACAAGGGGATCCAACTGATCCAAACAACTACATGGCAACGGTGATCGATCAAAGCGCTTATAATAAAATTATGAGCTATATCGAAATCGGCAAGCAGGAAGGTAAGCTAATGGCAGGCGGAGAAGGTGACGATTCGAAAGGCTACTTCATTAAACCGACCGTATTCGCTGACCTTTCACCAGAATCTCGCATCATGAAGGAAGAAATCTTTGGACCTGTTGTTGGCTTTACAAAAGCTAAAGATTTCGATGAAGCGATTGACATTGCTAACAACACAGAATACGGCTTAACGGGTGCAGTTATTACCAATAACCGTTTGAACCAAGAAAAAGCTCGTGAAGATTTCCATGTTGGAAACCTATATTTTAACCGCGGCTGTACAGGTGCTATTGTAGGCTACCAGCCATTCGGCGGATTCAACATGTCAGGAACTGACTCTAAAGCAGGCGGACCTGATTATCTGCTTCTTCATATGCAAGCAAAAACTACATCAGAAATGTATTAAAAAATTTCCTTTCAGGGTTTAAAGTGTAACAGCTTAACGGTACAATGAAAGGGATTACTCGGACATTAGGAGGAATGTATTCATGACAGCATTAACAAATACAAATTCATTGATTGAACAAACTGAGAAATATGGTGCAAAGAACTATCATCCGCTGCCAATCGTCATTTCAAAGGCTGAAGGTGTATGGGTTGAGGATCCTGAAGGCAATAAATACATGGATATGTTAAGTGCTTACTCGGCAGTAAACCAAGGACATAGACATCCGAAAATTATTCAAGCATTAAAAGATCAAGCAGATCGTGTAACCCTTACCTCTCGTGCATTCCATAATGATCAGCTTGGTCCATGGTATGAAATGATTTGTAAGCTAACAAATAAAGAAATGGCTCTTCCTATGAATACGGGTGCTGAAGCGGTTGAAACAGCATTTAAAGCTGCTCGCCGCTGGGCATACGATGTAAAAGGTGTAGCTGAAAATCAAGCAGAGATCATTGCATGTGTTGGAAATTTCCACGGACGTACAATGACAGCTGTTTCTCTTTCTTCAGAAGCGGAATATAAGCGCGGATTTGGTCCAATGCTTCCAGGTATTAAATTAATTCCATACGGAGATCTAGAAGCATTGAAAGCGGCAATCACGGAAAATACTGCGGCATTCTTAATTGAGCCAATCCAAGGGGAAGCTGGAATCATTATTCCTGAAGAAGGCTTCATGAAAGCTGCATACGAAACATGTAAAGAAAACAATATATTATTCATTGCTGATGAAATTCAAGCAGGTCTAGCGCGTACTGGTAAAATGTTTGCTTGTGAATGGGAAGATGTAGATCCAGATATGTACATCCTAGGAAAGGCATTAGGCGGCGGAGTTTTCCCGATCTCCTGTGTTGTTGCAAATAAGGAAGTTCTAGGTGTATTCAATCCAGGATCTCACGGCTCAACATTTGGCGGAAATCCAATGGCTTGTGCTGTATCTATTGCTGCTATGGAGGTTCTTGTTGAGGAAAACTTAGCTGAGCGTTCTTTGAAGCTTGGTGAGTACTTCGTTAACAAGTTAAAAGAAATCAAAAATCCGATAATTAAAGATGTTCGTGGACGTGGCTTATTTATTGGTGTTGAATTAACTGAACCAGCTCGCAAATATTGTGAGGCTTTAAAGGAAGAAGGCTTATTATGTAAAGAAACACATGATACAGTCATTCGCTTTGCACCTCCACTTGTAATTACAGAGGAAGAGTTAGATTGGGCAATTGAACGTATTAACAAAATTTTAAGCTAATCCAAACTCTGATTATAGATGGAATATAAAAAACAATAAAACTAATAATAATAATAGACTATTCTGTTGTTCGCTCCAACTAGAATATGATTTCGTTTTTCCGTCTACAATGATAGAACAAAAAATCCTTGTACTTATGTGCAAGGATTTTTTGCGTCTTTAGATAGGTCGCTATTTTCGACATTTTTCACTTTGACAGCTCATAAAATGTAAATAAAAGTAGATATATTACTAACGGATGTTTCTTGATTATACGCCTGCTTTCCGTTAAAGTTTAGTAGAATAAAATAGATACTGAAAGTAATCCGGTATGTTTTTATGAAATTACATAATTGGAGGATCAGACATGACATATGTTCGTTTTGATTACTCAAAGGCATTTGCATTTTTCAGTGACCATGAGCTTACATATATGCAAGATGCGGTAAAGGTTGCTCATCACTCTTTGCATGAGAATACTGGACAGGGAAATGAATTTTTAGGTTGGATGGATTACCCTATTCAATATGATAAACAAGAATTTTCTCGGATAAAACAATCAGCTGAAAAAATTATTGGAGATTCTGATGTTTTGCTCGTTATTGGTATTGGGGGTTCTTACTTAGGTGCCCGTGCAGCAATTGAAATGTTAAATCATAGCTTTTATAATGCACTGTCAAAGGAAAAAAGAGGAACTCCGCAAATAATTTTTGTCGGCAATAATTTAAGCTCTTCTTACATGAAAGATGTGATTGACTTTCTTGATGGGAAGGACTTCTCCATAAACGTTATCTCTAAATCAGGTACAACGACTGAACCAGCCATTGCCTTTCGGATTTTTCGCAAGCGATTGGAGGAGCTATATGGTTTAGAGGAAGCACGCAGGAGAATTTATGCAACAACAGATAGGGAAAGAGGGGCCCTAAAAACACTTGCAAACGAAGAAGGCTATGAAACATTTGTTGTTCCTGATGATATTGGCGGCCGATACTCGGTATTAACAGCAGTGGGTTTATTGCCAATAGCTGTTAGCGGTGCCGATATTGGGGAAATGTTGAAGGGTGCTGCCCTTGCCCGGGAAGAGCTGAGCAGTTCAGAGTTGCTTGAAAATATAGCCTATCAATATGCAGCAATTCGCCATATTTTATACAACAAAGGAAAGACGACAGAAATGCTCATTAACTATGAGCCAGCTTTACAATCCTTTTCAGAATGGTGGAAGCAGTTATTCGGTGAAAGTGAAGGAAAGGACTTAAAAGGAATCTACCCATCCTCGGCCAATTTCTCAACGGATCTGCATTCTATTGGTCAATATATTCAAGATGGACGAAGGAACCTGTTTGCGACAGTTATGAAGGTTGATAAACCACGTCAAGAGTTAATCATTGAAAAGGCAGATAATGACTTAGATGATCTAAATTATTTAGCTGGAAAAACGGTGGACTTTGTCAACAATAAGGCGTTTGAAGGGGCTGTACTAGCGCATACTGATGGCGGTGTGCCAAATCTAGTCTTATCCATTCCTAAATTAGATGCCTTTACCTTTGGCTATCTCGTATATTTCTTTGAAAAAGCCTGTGCGATGAGCGGCTATTTATTAGGTGTCAACCCTTTCGATCAGCCAGGTGTAGAGGCTTATAAAGTAAATATGTTTGCTCTTTTAGGAAAACCAGGGTTTGAAGACAAGAAGGAAGAGCTAGAAAAGCGGCTTAGATAAAAAAGGAGTGTTCGTTTAAACGAGCACTCTTTTTTTAATGAAACCTTTATTTTCGGGGAAACTATTTAAAAGAATGGAAAGGAGATATCCTAAATGATTGAAATTCCTTCAGAATTAGAGGGTAAAAGCTTTGATTTGTATAAATTAGAACAGAAGTTAAAACCAATCGGCTATTCAATTGGCGGCAATTGGGATTATGAAAAAGGCTATTTTGATTATAAGGTCGATAACAAGGAGGGCTATCAATTTTTAAGGCTTCCCTTTATGGCAATAGACGGGCAGCTTGATGCGAGAGGATGTACAGTCGAGCTTAGGCGACCGTTTTTGCTCTCACACCTATATGAGGATGGTTTGGACGACCATGCGCATACAGCGGTCATATCTGGATCATTTAACCAATTCTCGGAGCCAATCGAAAAGGATGCTGAACTCCCGGAGAAATTCATGGATCATGGGAAAGCGCTTGTCAAAGAATTGGAAGCAGTGCTCTTGAATGGTTAATTCGTAATGATAATCAATTGATCATTTTCGTGAATATGAAAGGGGGCTGGAGGATTTAATAGCGTTTCCTCCCCTCTTTTTACTCCGAGCAACAGAATTCCGTCTTTAATGAGTAATTGACTAAGTTCCATATAGGACATGTCCAATATGTCTGTTGAAGCCTGCTGAAACGTTAATTTTCGGTTATCCATCTGCCGTAATAAGTCCAAAAAGGATGTTACCAGCTCCTGTGAAAAGATGCTATTAATCATCACAAAGCTTGTTAAAATATTTGTTTGGACAACCTCATCGGCCCCAGCTCTTTTCGCGTTGGCAACTTGCTCTAATGTTAGAATTTCAACGATGCAGGGGACATGAGGTTTAAGCCCTTTTACAGCAAGCAAGGTTAAGATGGAGCCCATGTCAGCATGAAGCTCGCCCTTGTTTGGGTCAGCGGTTATAATCACTTTACTTGCTTCTAATATATTTGCTTTTAACAGCACATCATCAACGTTTGAACGGCCTTGAATAAAATGCACATTTCTGTCAGGCAATGGGTTTTTTTCGAGTGACTCATCAATTAAGGTGATCGCCATTTCTTTATGATTTTTACAAAGTGCCTGAAGAATTTCACGTGAACGTTCATTCCACCCGATAATAATTAGATGTTTTTTCCCTTTGAAAGCAAGCTTCCCTTCAATTAAATCATTCTGTCTTGTTACTGCAACAGTGGCTAGTGTGACAAAATAGGTGGCTAAAAATCCAGCTCCGATCATGATTAAAGCAATCCCGGCAAGTCTCCCAAAAACTGTCTTCGGTGCAAAATCTCCATAGCCAACTGTAGCTGCTGTGACTACAGCCCACCAAATACCTTCGAAAATAGTTTTAAATTGGTCTGGTTCTAATAAGTGAATTATCGTTCCAAATGTAAAAATCAGCGTAAGTGAAATAATTAATACTCGAAATATTAGCGGTAAACGCGCAAAGCTAGTAAATAAATTGTATGACAAAATATGACACCCCTAAAAAAGAATCTGTATTCAGTATGGACTAGTTAGAGGGATTTCATAAATTTAACTTCTATAAAATAGAAAAAAGAGCTAGATCTTCTAGCCCCAATTTAGTAAGAATTATAGGTTGATTAACTAGCTGAATGACCTCTATGGATAGTACGATCACTTAATGAAAAATGCAAAAGGTGAAGGTATATTAAACGGTCTAGCTTTTGGCTATAATTTATCGTTTCAACACTATTCATTCCGGTTTCATGTGCAATTCGGATCATTTCTTTTCTCATTATATTAATGCGCTTAAGGACTAATTTCTCTAATGAATACTTGTTCATCTTCATCTTCTCCTACTAATGTTTTCAAGTATACCTTTATTATAGGAGATATTTCATATTTCGAAATAGATTCGACAAAGGTTCTAAGAAAAAGACATTTTCCTTCATCTTTTACATAAATTTGGTAGCTTAATCAGGACAAAAGTCCTAATAAAATAGCTTCTCTCTGTAAAATATATGGGAGACATTTGTAGCCTTGATTCCTAAATCGCTTTTTGGGAGGAAAAAAGTATTTTTTTTTTAAAAAAATCCTTCTCCATCATTCCAATAGGGAGAAGGAAAAGAATTAATTTACTAAGATAAATGGGATTTCAGGAATTCTATGACTTCTTTAAGTGCATCTTGGACAGTTGGGTTATGGAAATCCTTATCGAATACATGCTCTCCATTAGGGATGGTAATTAATTTGCTTTCAACGCTTGCTTTTGATAGGGCTTCGCTCATTAAAACAGATTGTTCGTAAGGGACGTCTACATCTTTCGTTCCATGTAAGAATAAAGTAGGCGGGTAATCCGCATCAATATTGTAAATGGGAGAATACTTTTGAATCGTTTCTTCGTTCATTTGCGGGTTAATTCCAGTTACTTCTTGAATCCAATCCCCAGTTTGTCGTGCATATAAATATAGAAGGAACCGGGGTTGAACAGAAGCTTCTGTAATTATTTGATTAGATACAAGCTGATCGGCAATCTCTTTTGGTACTCTATCTTTTTGGAGGTAGTAGCTGTTAGGGGTTGTAGCCCAATTAGCGCCTATATCTCCATATCCGTAGAAGGATACGATTGCACGCGGCTTGTTTGAAAGTGTACCGGTAGACAGTGCTAGAAATCCGCCTGCTGATCCGCCGATTACGGCTATTCTATCCGGATCAATTGAGAATTGATTAGGTCCTTCAGATTTTATCCAGTTCAGCGCATCTTGGATATCATCAAGGATGCCCGATAGTTTTGTTTCAGGAGCAAGTCTGTAATCAATAGAGAACACGGCAAAGCCATTATTTGTATAAAGCTGTATCATTTCAGCAGAAAGTTCTTTTCTTGTACCCCATAGGAGGCCGCCCCCATGTATATATACGACAACAGGAGCATTTTCACGATCCGGTTCATGGAAATCCGCTTTAAGCGCATAGCCGGCTTCCTCTTTGTAAATAACTGTTTTCATTTTAAAGATTCACGTCCATTCTAGTAGAGATTCTTCGGAAAGTATTTGTGTGTGAATTAACGATATACAGTATACCAAAAAAGAAGAGAAATGGTCATTTAGATGATACTGGAAATGAATGGAATAGGTAACGGTGATATACTCATGCTTCCAGTTTTTGGTGTTATTAAAGGAAAACGCAATTCATGGTGAGGGTTTTGGTAGGAGGAGCTTGAAAATGCTAACAATAAATGCTTCATGGTAAGGGTTTTAGTTGGGTGAGTATGAAAATGCTACCTATGAACGCTACATAGTGAGGGTTTTAGATAGGATAGTATGAAAATGATAATCATGAGAGCCTCATGGTGATGGTTCTGGTTGGGTGAGTATGAAAACACTAGCTATGAGCGCTTCATGGTAAGGGTTTTAGCTAGGTAGTACGAAAATGCTAACAATGAAAGTCTCATAGTAAGTGTTATTAACTAAAGTAGTTTACAAAATGCTCAGAACAAACAAGAATAAATTAAAACGAAGGCATCATTCCAAAGACTTGGCTAACACCTTCGTTTTTTCTGAGTACGCATCTATATGTTAAGGTAATCGTTACGCTTTCGCATATTGTATAACAGCCTCTTCTAAAACATCAATTCCAAGTAAAATGTCGTTTAGATCTGTGTATTCATCTGGATGATGACTTAATCCATCAACAGATGGTACAAAGATCAGCCCAACTGGACCAAGTCTTGTCATGTTCATCGCATCATGGCCAGCCCCGCTCTGCATGACTTCGTATGATAGATTTCTGCGATCACAAATGTTCTTGACTTCTTCAACAAGTTCTTCAGAAAGAATAACGGGCTCCTCTAAACTAATAACATTCGTTTCAATCTCGAGCTGTCTCTTTGCTTTTACTGAGGCAATCGTTTCATAGACATGGTTTAACACACGTTCTCTTGATTCGGTAGACGTAGATCGAATGTCAATCTTAAGCTCAACCTCACCTGGAACGACATTCATCGCTCCTGAAGGAACATCTAAAACGCCAACTGTTCCAACAGTTCCGTACGCTTGTTCAAGCATTGCCGCTTTTTCAAGCTCTAAGGCAATTTCGGAAGCACCGAGGAGAGCGTCCTTTCTCATATTCATTGGGGTTGTACCTGAATGTGAGGCCTTTCCAAAAATTTTTAGAAGAAGTCTAGCTGGTGCTGCGATCCCAGTTACAATCCCAATTTTTTTCTGATTATTAATGAGAACGGGACCTTGCTCCACATGCAGCTCGAAATATGCCTTGAATTCTTCGTTTGCTCTGCTTGCTTCATCAATACTATTAAAATCAAGGGCACATAGGGCTAATGCCTTTTCCATCGTAATGCCATCGCGGTCTTTCAGATGCCTGTATTTTTCTTTATCTAGGAGTCCAGCCATTGCCTTACTTCCAAAAGTAGAAACACCAAATCGGGAGGATTCCTCACAAGCGAAAGAAACGACTTCAATCGGGTGATCTGTCACGATACCCTTATCATTTAATCGTGAAATTATCTCCAACCCAGCTGTCACTCCAACTAAACCGTCATATTTTCCACCTTGATACACAGTATCTAAGTGAGATCCAATCACAACTGGTGGAAGGCCCTTTATTTTTCCTTCCCTTCTAGCAATTAAGTTTCCGCAAGGGTCAAGGCGAACATCTAATTTTTCATCCATACAAAGCCTCATGAAGGCATGGGTACCCGCTTGCTCTTCATTCGTGTAGGCAACACGCGTTATACCGATATCACCCGAATTGTATTGATTCATTTTATTAAAAAGTATTTCATACCGTTCTCTCAAGTCCATAATGTTTCTCCTATTAAAAGTAATATTTGATCGAATGATTAATACATAGATTATATCTATTATTTGCTGATTCTAAAAGAAAAAACGCAACACGATTGCTGCGTTTAATTCAGGGAGTAATCCATTATGATGTTTTCGAATAAAAACTTTGCATCATCGCCAACCCCTAATAAAAGAGCAGAACCTCGCCTATGCTGCCAGGGCAGGCCAAGAAAATACAATCCGTCTATATTTGATATTCCTCGTTCGTGAATTACTTTTCCTTTTTCATCAAAAATCTGCGGGAAATCCAACATGGAAAAATTAGTTTCAAAACCTGTAGCCCAAATAATATTATCAGCTTTTAAAGTGGAATCATCTGCAAATAGGATTTCATTTTGTTTAATTCCAATTGTTCTTCCTTTCATAGATACTTTACCTAGTTTAATCTTCTCTTTTAATTCCAGGCCAAAAATAGGATCGCCTTTTTTCCGAAGCCATTTTGCTATTTTAGAAGATGAATTTGCCTTTAAAATTCCTAATTGATCTAGCCACCAAAATATACTTTTATTTGTAAAGGTTAAAGGGAAGAAACGCAAGGCTTCTCCCGCCGAAAGATAAGTAGGATGGGATTCGGAAAGTTCAACAGCAATTTGCGCACCGGAATTACCACCCCCAACGACTAGAACGTTTCCTTCTTTCAGCTGTTTGGGTTTTTTATATTGGGAAGAATGTAGCTGGATGACATCATCTTGAAGTTCTTTTGAAAAAGCAGGAATTATTAAACCAGGTGTAAGTGTGATCACAGCTGTTAAGCAGGAGGAAGCTCTAGAAGTAATCCTCGAAAAAGCAGCAGAGATGAAAGCTCCAGTCTATTCACTTGGAAACGAGATAGCCATTAAAGACCACACTTCAACCCAAACTGGAGAAGTTTTCACGCAAAAAACACCGTTTAAAGTTTGGGAAAATCTCGAAATATCAATGGCAGGTAAACATCAAACAGAAAATGCTGCATTAGCCGTTATGGCAGCAGAAGTATTAAATAAATTTTATTCCTTTTTAATTGAGGACGAGCATCTTTATAGCGGGTTAAAAAAGGCTTATTGGCCAGGAAGATTCGAAATCATGTCTAAAGACCCTGCTATTGTCATTGATGGAGCTCATAATGAGGAAGGGATCGCTGCATTTACAAATGAGTTGAAAAATCGTTTTAGCGATAAAAAAATAAACCTCATCTTTACAGCCCTTGCCGATAAAAAGCTAGATAAAATGATTGAGAATCTAGATACAATTGCTGACAAAATTACCTTTGTTGAATTTGACTATCCACGGGCGGCTAAAGCAAAGGAGTTATTTGAATTAAGCAGAAATATGAATAAGGACTTTAATCCTGATTGGAAAGAAGCCATTAAAGAAAATATTAGTTCATTGCAGGATAATGAAATTCTTGCTATAACAGGCTCTCTATACTTTTTATCGGAAATGAAACCTTTTCTAGCAAAAATATTAAAAAATTGATATGTGACATTTTTTTGAAAATTTGATAAGATGTTCTTATTACTATTTTCCTATAAAGTGATTGAGAGGAGGGGTGTAAATGATAAGTGCTATAAAGAAAAAGGTAATTTGGGGGCTGTGGCTCTTCATTTTCCCACCAAGCTTATGGCTAATCTATCAGTTATACCCGCCTCATATAGCTGGTAAGGAAATTGACATCTTCGTTTTCCTAATTCTTGCGTTCTTTGTAGCAGCAACTCCAATGATTATAAACGGATCACCTATTTTTTTAATACAGTGGGTCGCCTGGGCTGTATTTTTAACATTCGGCTTGTTTGTTGAATTGATTATACTTCAGTTAACGATAATAGTTTTATTCATAAGAGTTAAATTACCAAAAGAACAATTTTTTCGGATTCCTTTAAATTCACTTATGTTTATGTTGGTTTCTTTCCTGAGCGGTGCAATTTATTACATGCTTGGCGGTAGCCCTGGTGCAAGATTAGCGGACATGGATCATTCTTTTTGGCTGATACCTATTTATCCGATTCTCTATTATGTTTTCAATCATTTCTTTATTTGGATCATTAATTTGGTTCTTTATAATGGGAAACGGGAGACATTTGGAATTGATTTTATTTGGGAAACTGTCACGACAATTATTACTTTCCCGATGGGTTTTGTACTTTTTATTCTATATAAAGAATTGGGACTAGTTGCACTTATTTTTGTCGGAATTCCATTTGCGAGCCTTTCGATTATTTTGACTCTTTATTACTCTAGTAAAAAAATCAATGAATTATTGCACAATGCTACGGAGATCGGCCATCAGCTAGCGGAAAGATTAAATGTAGACGCGGTCCTGGATTTATTTATTCAGAAGCTGACAGAAATGCTGCCTGTCGATTATGCTTATATTCTCGATATTATTGATAATGAAGAATTACATTTAATTCGTCAGGTTGAAAAGGGAGAAAAAAAATATTCAGTGATTGAGCCGCTCCGGAAGAATGAAGGGATTAGTGGTCTCGTCTGGGAACAAAAAAGCGCAGCGCTTTTCAACTCCCAAAAAGAATGGAAGGGTATTGTGAAAGGCTATATGCCAGAAAAGGTAGAAAGTGTTTTAAGTGTGCCGATTATCCGAAATAGTGAGGTCATTGGGGTCCTTTTTCTTGCATCCTCTACAAAAAGGGCTTATGAAAAATCCCAGCTCATGATTGTTGATATACTATGCTCCCACTTTGCTATAGCACTCGAAAATGCAAGAAATTATGAAAAAACAAAAGCACAAAGTGAACGCTGTGCCTTAACAAAGCTATACAATTATCGTTACTTTGAAAATCTTCTTAGCTTCGAATTCGAAAAGTTGAAAAATCAGGAAAGAGAAGTAATCTCCCTGATTATCCTAGATATTGACCATTTCAAATCGGTAAACGATATGTATGGTCATCAAAGCGGGAATGAAATTCTGTACCAGCTTGCCAATCTTTTAACAGACCTAATTGGGCAAAGAGGTACAATTGCACGTTACGGGGGAGAAGAATTCGTCATCCTTCTTCCAAATGTAGAAAAAAGCAATGCTGTCAAAATAGCTGAACAAGTAAGACAAACAATTGCAGACTATATTTTTACCCTCGAACACCATATCGGTAAAAATGAACAAATCCAGCAAGTCCATATCACGGCCTCCATCGGAGTCGCAGCTGCCCCTCAAGACGCAGATGAACCCCTAGCACTCATTCGCCACGCGGATCGGGCTTTATATGTCGGGGCGAAACGAGCGGGAAGGAATCGAGTGGCGGAGTATGTGAAATAGGCAGGGACCTCGCACAATAGGTTCCCTGCCTTATTTAATA
>NZ_JBALPC010000141.1:22237-23157 GCF_036965225.1 Bacillus sp. JJ1474
AACAGAAAAGGTTTTATTATCAACGTTCCATTTTCCTAAAGGTGAATTTGAACATGGGTTTGGAATTTCAAAAGGAATAAAGTTTGATCCATCGATTATATAAGCATTTCCCCGAATGCAAAACTTGTGCTTTTTAAAATCTTCAAGCTCTTTATTTTTATTCTTATTTAACTGAAAAAAGTAAGCGTCTCCATCGATATTAATTATTGCCTTTGATCCAAGTATTACTAATTTATCTTTAAAGAATGCTGTTCCTCCTATATCTATTTTCCCGTTTCCAATTAAAGTTACAGCCTTTTCAAATATTACTGAATCACTATAAGTTAAACTTTTACCTTTTATAGAGTTAGTTACTACCATCGTATTTTTAGGTATGGAGTTTTCCCCGATAGACTGACCGATACTATCTTTATTAACAGTTATTTCCCCTGTTAAAATTGTAGTTTTAGAATCACTTTTAACTTCACTAGTAAAAACAATTAATAAACTATTATTAGATTGACATTCTCCTACACTAGGTGCTTCAGAAACTTTAATATTGTACTCATAATTTTCAACCGAAAACTTGCCAGAATATACTTCCTTAACTATAGGATTCCCTTCCAATAAGTTTTCACAAAATCTGTCATTAAAGTATTTAATAATTTCTTCCTGTGTTGGTTTTCGCTCAGTTTTTTTATTGTTAATTGTCTCGTAAATCTTACTATCTTCATATAATTTGGTTAGGTTTTCTGACACATTATAGGCATTATGTAGAGAATTAGTAAATAAGGTATCATAGTGCGTTATTCCCATCTCAGCTATATCAGTTGATACGTTTATTTTTTCTGTATTATTAATGTGTATCCGTGAATTTACGGTGGAACTCATAATAACAAGAGAAAAAACTGAAATTAAAGTAATGATGAGAAGTACTACAA
>NZ_JBALPC010000142.1:0-2561 GCF_036965225.1 Bacillus sp. JJ1474
ATTTATATGCGTCTTTAATAAAAAAGGGGCTTTTGTAGTTGGGTAAAAAAAGAAAAAATATAATTTATGTAACCGCTGTATTAATAATATTGACTCTTTTCTATCCGTCATCAAGAGGGTTGGCTTGTGATTGTGATATACCTAAAACTGCAAATGAAGCATTGAATAGGGCAGCAGCTGTGTTTAGAGGAGAGGTTCTGCAGGTAAAAAAGAAAAAAATCAACGGTAAATCCTACGATGTCGCTTTGATATCAGTATCAGAAATTTGGAAGGGCATTGACGAATCTCAAGTATTTGTTACTACAGATTGGAGTAGCAGCTGCCAATTTGACTTTGAAGTGGGAAAGGAGTATCTCTTCTATCCAAATGATCATGACGGCATACTAAAAGTCATTAACTGCGGAAAAAGTGCCGAAATCCAATATGCTAATCAAGATCTGCTAGAGCTTGGAAAAGGGAAAGAGCCTAAATACACGGTCCAATTAGAAGATGAATTAATGAGCAGCAAATGGTTTCAGCAAAGTAGTATGTTACTTGTATTATTTATAATTGTTTTTGCCATTGTTTATTTAAGGAAAAAGAAAATCAAAAATTAACTTGTATAGGAGGGATTAGATGCTTCATGGTGGGGATTTCATGTTTGATTTCGCTCCTACTTTTGTTGGCATTATCTTTGTCATCGTAATCTCTACAATCCTATTTACAATATTTAAAGGATTTTCTCAATGGAATAAAAATAATAACTCCCCAAAACTCAACGTCAACGCGAAAGTGGTGGCAAAAAGGACGGCCATTCGTGGTGGAGGAGAGCATAGGGCTTATAGTGATTATTTTGTTACCTTTGAGGTTGAAAGCGGTGATCGGTTTGAATTAGAGGTTGAGGGTTCTGAATATGGGATGCTTGTTGAAGGTGACACCGGAGAGCTTGCCTTTCAGGGCACAAGATATTTCGGTTTTACAAGGCAGAAAAAGAAGATGGAGATTGATACGTAAACTTTTTAATCTAATGTTCAGAAATGATATTACCATAAAGAGGAATTTACCAAACCTATAATTCAACCATAATAAGGGTAAATTAACCAAAACGATTCTAAGAGGTGCGTGATGAGGCAGTTTGTTTTGGTCATACTTATGATCTCGATTTTGGTAATTTATCCTTCACAGCCAAAGGCAATAACTATGCCTTGTAGTATGATACTGGAGTCCGTTGATAAAAAACTTACAAATGCAAAGGGCTCAGCATTGATTTATAAAGTGCTGTTGATCCCTCAAAGTTTTGCACGAACGAATATAAGTATTCTCGGGGTGCACCTTCCAAAACCATCTACCTATGGTAATTACGATAGTTATGAAGGATTTGCCTTTATACCTAATGAAATCAGCTGGCGTTTCAGGCTTTACCCTACTCCAGAAATAGATGGTCCAACTTGGGCTGGAAGAATTGATGACATTACAGCAAAAATGGAAAATGTAGAAGTACAGATAAGACTTTCTAATTCAAATACCAAAAAGTTGGGGCCTAGTATATTATCAGGCAAAATTAAATCTTGTAAATAGAAGCTATAGAACAAAGGGGCATTACTGAAACAGAGGTAATGCTTTTTTCTTTTTAAGTCAAGGAATTGGGCTTTTTGTAAGGCTCTGTTAAACTTTAATGTTGATATAAGGTTATAAAATAGGAAAAGCCATTACTACGGAGGCTTCCCCTCTAATGTTTAGCTATTGTTAATAAAATGCTCAAACCAACTAATACTCAAAGAGATAATCCAAACAGTTAATGGAAGTACAAAACTCTTTATTGCTTGTAACCAATAAAACTTTTTACTTTGTTTTTGCAGTATTCTATCCGTAACAAAAAATAAGGCAGAAGCTCCTAAACTATAAGGCAAGACTACAAGTCCGAAAACAATGTGTAACGCTCCAGAGCCAATTATTTCTATATTTTTGGTTTCGCTTGTTTTTGACATTAATTCTGCTACCTTATCACTTATAATGGAAGTCAACACTCCATAAATAAGAATAACAGGAAAGCTATACATTAAATATAAATTTATAACATTGATAGCCGAATAAAAATAATTTTGTTCTGCAACAACTTGCTCATTAAATGGATTTGGCATAATAAATCCTAATAAAATTGCAAATAAAGCACTTGATATAGAAGCCGATATTATTTTTCTCTTTAACATTTACTCACCTCCGCAAATTACTAATTTATTCACTATACTTTGTAAAAT
Source organism: Bacillus sp. JJ1474 (assembly GCF_036965225.1). Taxonomy (NCBI): domain Bacteria; kingdom Bacillati; phylum Bacillota; class Bacilli; order Caryophanales; family Bacillaceae; genus Bacillus; species Bacillus sp. JJ1474. The sequence goes on from NZ_JBALPC010000142.1 coordinate 2,238, forward strand.
TGAATTAACACTAAATTTTGACAATCGCAAACTGTCTTATGTGTCCGTATCTATTCTTCATTGTCCATTTCACTTTGATATGGTTGGTAAAATATAATTTTCACTCATCTTTACTGAGTAAGATAAAAAAACATTTTCTTTCTAGAATATAAATAAAACCCTATTTGTATCAAATGGTATACACCCGCAACTATTAGGAAGTGCAATAGTACCTCAGGATTCTCCATAACCCCTCCAATATCCTTTGCCATCGCAACTATATAAAGGAAAGCTAAAGTAGTCCCAACAATGGTCGGAAAAAAGAATAAGGTTGTTATTTCCTTT
>NZ_JBALPC010000142.1:2596-2778 GCF_036965225.1 Bacillus sp. JJ1474
TTCCTATATTATCAAGCTTTTTATACTTCTCCTTTTCCTTCTCAACATCAGAGAAAAGATTCAAATATAAAAGAATAAACGACCCAAAGAAAAAAATAACACTTAATATAGTTGTTACAAAAAACAATATGCCATTAGAATTTTTATTACGATTATAATCTTCAATTCTAGATGATATCTGA
>NZ_JBALPC010000142.1:2811-5264 GCF_036965225.1 Bacillus sp. JJ1474
GATGTGTTCTCAACACGAATATCAGTAAGTGGCAGGGAATTTTCATTATAGTTCCTAAACTTTTCAGCTAGTTTTTCGACAACATTGGTGGTCTCTTCCCAATTTGCAACATTGATTAAGTGAATGTTTGATTCATAACCATTTAAGCTATTTTTTAATTGCTCGAATTGTGAATTGCCTACAATAATAAAATCCTGAAGATTGCTTAGTATATTGATGTTTTTTTCAACGATTATTTCCTTTAATGCATAGGAATGCTTTTCATCTGAGAATAGGAAAACATTATTCTGATAATATTCGCTTCCATCCGTTTTTTTTGGATCTTCATTTATATAATATAGAAAATCCTTATCCTGCAGGTCCACCTTACTGGAAGTTAATTTATTAAATTGATCCAGTGACATAAAATTATAGACATTGATCCAGTTGCTATAAGTTTGTTTTTGATAGTAGGAATATATCGGTATCACCAGATATTTTTGTATTGAATTATCTTTTTGGTCAACGATGGAATAAATTTCTTCTTTACCTAAGTTGTTTTTATTCTCTGTTTGTATAAATGCAATATCATAAGGATTTCCGTCAACTGCTTGCTTTTCAGATAGCATGTAGGTAAATAATATTATGGTGCTATACAAAATCGTCACCATTATCATAACAGTAACGAGCATAAGTATAGATGTCAGTTTTCTAAATTTATATTCTAGACTAGTCAGAAACAAGAGTCTGCGGTAATAATAGGATTTATACTTTTTAGCAAGTTCTATGAAGAAACTAGTGAACTGATAAATGCTGATGTACAATCCTAACAATGTTGATAGTGTCCAAATAAGTAGGTATTCCCCACCAACATTAGGATCTGTATACGTATAATATAGCCCCAGAATAGAGCCGATAACAATTGCTACTCCTATTCCGCCAATTAGTGGACTCTTCATCTTGATCGATTCTGCAATCTTGTCGCTTTTTAAACTTACAACAACGTTTCTTTTGAGTACGAAAAAGAGTGATCTCCCAACCGCAACGAAATAAACAACTATGAATATAATTATCGTATATAGGAACATTTTACTGTTTATATGAAATGAAATTCCTTGTATCCCAACACTATTCATTAATATTAAAAAGAAAAGTCGTGAAAATATAGTTCCTGCAAGAATACCAGAAGCCAGTGATGCAAATGCAATAATGCCATTCTCCAACAATAACAATTTTCCTATATCACGATTAGACATCCCTAAAGTCATAAGAAGCCCAAACTCACTTTTCCTTCGTTTAATAAAAATGCTGTGGGCGTAACTAATAAAAAATACTGTGAATACAATTAGAGCAACACCCGGAACGGTTAAAACATATTGAATTGATTCCGTCCTTTTCACTTGAACAACTTGTTGGTTAAAATACACAGTCGAAAATATAAAGAAAAATATAACTCCAAAACAGTTGCATAAATAGTAAAAGAAATACTTTTTATAATGAGCCTTTGCCATTTTCCAAACGATTTGATTAAAAGACATCCGTTCTTCCTCCTAAGATAGCGAGGTTATCCATAATTTGATTTAAAAATTCTTTTCTGCTTCCTTTCCTCACAAGATGTGAATGAATAGAGCCATCTTTTATAAAAATAACTTTCCTGCAATAACTTGCAGCAAAAACATCATGGGTAACAAGAAGGACCGTTGTCGAAAGTTCCTCAACTATTCTTTCAAAACACTCCATTATGACAGTTGATGATTTTGAATCCAAATTACCTGTCGGTTCATCGGCGAAAATGATACTAGGGTCATTAACTAACGCTCGACTAACAGCAGTTCGTTGCTGCTGCCCACCAGATATATTATAAGGATATTTATTCAGAATAGGTTCAATTTCGAAAAGATTGGCAAGGTAATGAACTTTTTCTTCCATCTCGGTTACATTTTTCTTTTCTAAAACCATTGGTAGAATCATGTTTTCTTTTACAGTCAAACTATCTAAAAGGTTAAAGTCCTGAAATACAAACCCTAATTGTTTTCGCCGAAACAAAGCTAATTCATCACCTGACATTTCACTTATCTCTTTTCTCCCGATTATAATTTTACCTGAAGTCGGCTTGTCAATACCGCTCAATAAGTTTAGCAATGTTGTTTTACCACTGCCAGATGGGCCCATAATCGCAACAAACTCTCCTTTATTAATTGAAAGGCTTATTTTACTCAATGCTGTCGTGGAGCCTTCTCTACTCGAATCTCCATATATTTTATCTAGATTTATAGCTTTCAAAATTTCCATTACCTTTCCTCCTCTACTAAATGAAATGGATATTTGAGGCTTTAGACAAATCTTCTTCTACTACTAAAAGCTAGTGAATGATTATTGTTAGCGACTATATGGGCTGTTAACTAAAATTACACCGTTCAATTTACCGAACGGTGCTTCACTAAAGATATTTAAAGAATAAAATTAATTAAATC
>NZ_JBALPC010000143.1:0-3792 GCF_036965225.1 Bacillus sp. JJ1474
GGATATTGTGAATAAATAAACTATATGTCAGGATAGTTGATAAAGGATTCTTTTAATAGTTTGGAGAAATGTTTTGGGTAATTTATTTTGAAAGGATATATTGTTGGTTAAATTATAAGTGCAGAAGTGAACAAAGAAAAAGGAGATTACATAATGACGAACCTGAAGGAAGTATCAGTTGCAAAAGTAGAAATGCTTATTAGAAAACCTGTTGAAGAGGTATTTGAGGCTTTTATCGACCCTTCCATTACTACAAAATTCTGGTTTACTAAAAGCAGCGGAAGATTAGAAGCGGGAAAACGTATTCGTTGGGATTGGGAGATGTACGGAGTTTCTGCTGAACTTGATGTAAAACAGTTGGAACAAAATAATAGAATTCTCATCAAATTTGACGATGACACGACCGTGGAGTGGATTTTTACACCTCGGTCAGAAGGAACCTTTGTAACAATTATTAACGAAGGATTCAAAGGTAGTCCAAATGAAATAGTTCATCAAGTGATAGATTCAACTGGAGGTTTTACAATTGTTCTATGTGGTTTAAAGGCACTTCTTGAACATAACATCATCATGAATCTTGTTTCGGATAGGTTTCCTGACGCTCACGTATAAAAATGTACTTAAACAAAATCAAAACGAAATGTTGATCAACAATCGGCTCGATTTTTAAACAACATAGGCAGAAATGATTCATCTTTTTTATAAAACACAATCTTAAATTCTGCCGGATAAAAATCCATTTTAATCAAACTTTATTTACTGAAATAGTTAATTCTTACTTTTTTTACTTCACGTTCATTTAAGGATTGAACAGGTCGATGGTTATCAGGGAAAATGTTGCGGAATTTATCGATTTGTTCTTTAGACATTTCAATCGGCTCCTCCAATACAGCCCATATTACAGCTTCTGAGCATGGAGGAGTTGTTAAAGAACCATTATATCGAAACGAATCTTTATTTTTCGGTAATAAGCTCATTAAGTCGATGGGCTTTGTCAATTTAACATCTTTTGTTGTTTCTTCTGTGGGAATGACGTTCCAGGCCTTTTCTAGATAAATATTTGACGCTCCCTCTTTAATCATTAAGCCAAGAACGGCTAATTGGTTATTAGCATCCTTATGTACAAAATGTAATTCCATATCAAAATTCTGCCCATTAAATTGATGTTCACTTGGTGTATGGAAATGGAATTGTGCTAACTTATATTCCTTATTGTCAACGACAAAAGAGTTATCCAGGGTGGAAGGGTTGCCCTGAATCGTATATCCGTTGTTACTTAAGGAGAATCTAGTAGGCTTATAGTTAATATCAAGATTTGCTATTTTATCATCTTCTATAACTTGTGATGTTTGGATGTTGATAGGGGACTGCTCTTTCCCGTTTGTACATACTGCGTAATCGGGATTTATGTCACCCCAATGTTCTGGTCCTGTTTCCCCTTCGTAAGACCAATGGGCTGTATGTACATCAATTGACTTTTTCTTTTTATTTACAACATCATATTTAGCCGCATCGGGTGAAATAGAAGAATACGCTACTAAGGACAAAACTAGAAAAGACATTAACAATGAATAAAATATTTTTTTTGCTGGCATAATTTTAACCTCGTTTATATTGATTCATGTAATAAATGTATTTTTACCTCGATTATTGGATTTTAGTCGTTGTTTATATAAAATTCAGCGGACATACGTTCCGTTATTTTGCGGAAATGTTTCATTTTTACGTGATTAATATTAAATAAGTACCCAGTGTCCGATAATTCCTCCAAATCCTGTTATCTATGAAAATAGCGTACTCTATGTCCCTAAAAATATTGATACAATGAAATCCGAGAAAAGAATGCCTTTTTTCGAACAGGGCTTGAACTGAATAAGATAAGTAATAAAAAGCAGGGATTACCTTTACTTTACATATTAATATGGAGCTGATTTTGAATGACCCATTTATATTTTGTCCGACATGCTCATTCGACATATACACCTGACGAGTTAAGAAGACCTTTATCAAAAAAAGGAGTAGTTGACTCACATGAGATTACTGAATTATTAAAAGAAGAGCAAATTGATATTGTTATTTCAAGCCCATATAAGCGTGCAATTCAAACTGTTGAAGGGATTGCTCATTATTTTAATAAAGAGATAGAAGTGATAGAAGATTTTAAAGAACGAAGGTTAACCGCAGAACCTGTAGAAGATTTTACTTTTGCGATAACAAAGGTTTGGGAAGATGACCATTTCTCATGGGAAGGCGGAGAATCCAATGCAGTCGCTCAAAAAAGGGGCGTGGATGCCACTATTCAGATATTAGATAAGTATGAAGGTAAAAATATCGTTATAGGTACACACGGTAACATTATGGTTCTAATTATGAATTACTTTGATAATCAATATGATTTTGCATTCTGGAAAAATCTCGATATGCCCGATATCTATAAATTAACTTTTGATGGGAGAGAATTAAGAGATGTAAAAAGGTTATGGGAGTGTGTTTAATTTCTTTTTGAAAAATAGTTAATTTGAACGCACATCTTATTATTTTTAAAATGTGCGTCCGATATAATAATTAGCACGATCAGAGGCATTAATGTTACAAATTCTAAATCTATTAAACTATACTGTAATGACAACTTTTCCTTGTGCATGACCTTCTTCAAAGTATCTGAATGCTTCACGTACTTCACTTAACTTATACTGTCTATCAATTACTGGTTTTACTTTACCAGCCTCAAGCAGTTCTTTCATATATTTTAGATCCTTTTGGTTTGCTCTTTGTAATAGACTGCTCATTTTCTTACTTCCTGTCATTGAATGAAAAGGTCCAAATATTAAGGTCTGGTATAATTGAGATTCGGAGCCCCCAACGTGAATGAAATTTCCATTTGGTTTAAGTGCGCGTTTATAAGCGGAAAGGGGGTAAGAGCCATTAACCCCAAGAATTAAATCATAAAGCTCCTCGCGTTGGGTGAAATCATCTTTTGTATAGTCGATAACATGGTCTGCACCAATGGATTGCAATGTTTCTAAATTCCTCGTACTACATATACCAGTAACTTCAGCTCCGAATGATTTGGCAATTTGTACCGCGAAAGTACCGACACCACCCGATGCCCCATTAATTAATACTTTGTGTCCCGACTTAATTTTTCCCTTATCCCGTAATCCCTGTAAGGCTGTAACTCCTGCCATTGGTGCGGCAGCAGCCTCCTCGAAAGAGATATTGGCTGGTTTTAAGGCTAAGGCCTCTTCAGGGACAGCTACATATTCAGCAAAAGCACCCCAGCCATACTTAGAGAGGTCACCGAACACTTCATCACCTGGTTGAAACTGCTTAACATCTTTGCCAACTGCTTCAACTTGACCAGAAATATCACCCCCTGGTATAGGGTGTTTTGGTTTTTGTAGGCCGAAAGCTAAACGAGCTAGGAACGGTTTTCCTTTCAAAAGAACTAAGTTACCAAAGTTCAAGGATGCAGCATGAATCTTTACCAAGACTTCATTTTCTAAAGGTCTCGGTTTCTCAACTTCCTGCAGTTCAAGTACATCAGGTGAACCATATTTGTTGCTAACGATAGCTCTCAAAAATACCCCTCCAATTATAAATAAGAATAACAACCAATTAAAGTTGATTATGAATCCTACTGTAATACGTATTAGGGAAGGGATAGATTCGAAATTATTTGAATTTTAAAAAATATATTTTGAATGTGAAGCAAACTCAATCCTTTTTAGAAGGTAATTAAAAAATTAGTTTAAAATGGAAATTTATTCTTGAAAATGAACTGTGTGTCAT
>NZ_JBALPC010000144.1:0-3676 GCF_036965225.1 Bacillus sp. JJ1474
TGGTCTTTTATACGGAAACCCTTTGTTCCGAAGGGTTTCTACGGGTTTGGCACCCAATGATCTGAGAGGGATTTGAACCCCCGACCCCTACCCTGTCAAGGTAGTGTTCTCCCGCTGAACTATCAGATCGTTTATTAAGTATATGTTCTATTATATTAATTTTTTAGAAAAAGTCAATCATTTTTGCTTTCTTTTCATTAACAATGATTAATTTAGGTTTTCTTAAATGAAAAGACCGATTCTCTAACTTGCAAAGAAAATCGGTTGATTGACACTCATTTATTATACTTGTCTGCTTTCCAGCCTTCGTGCAACTAATGACAGGCCATAGTTCACAACAAAATACATGATTGAAATAACGATAAATATCGGAATTATATAATTAATATTTTGTGCATAGATAATCTGAGCATTACGCATCAGTTCTGGTAAAGCAATAATTACGCATAGTGATGTATCTTTAAGTAAAGAAATAAATTGACTTACAATCGGAGGTACCATTCTTCTTAAGGCCTGAGGCATGATTATTTTAAATAATGCTTGAATATATGTTAGCCCTGATGACCGGGCAGCCTCCATTTGACCTTTATCAATAGAATTTAATCCGCCCCTTACAATTTCAGATAGCATGGCTGATGTAAATACTGTCAATGCAGTGATGGCAGCTACAGGCTTACTCATTTTGATCCCAATTTCCGGCAGTGCAAAAAAGGTAAAGAAAATGATTAACAATAGCGGAGTATTTCGAATGGTTTCTACGATCACTGCTATGACTTTTGATAATACTGAGATTTTAGCATATCGTAAAGTTCCTATAACGATTCCAATGATAAAGCTCAAGAAAATAGATATAAATGCAATGTAAAGCGTCACCATAAAGCCAGTACCGAGGAATTTTAAATGATCGACTGAGAGAGCTCCAATAAAATCCATAGTTCCCCTCCTTAATGGCTTCTAGCCAAGCGTTTTTCAAGATAGCCAACGCCTAGACTTAATGGAATGGTTAAAACAAGATAAAAGATTGCTACGAAAATATATACATCAAATGTCACAAATGTATTTGACGAAATAATATCACCAAAATACATTAAATCTAAACCAGCTACCATTCCTAAAATAGAAGAATTCTTGACAAGGTTAATAAACTGGTTTCCAATCGGTGGAATGACTATTTTTATTGCCTGGGGCAATATGATTACATTCATCGCTTGCAAGTATGTTAGACCAGAAGACCTTGCTGCTTCCATTTGTCCCTTCGGAATCGATTGAATGCCTGCTCGAATTGCTTCAGCAATGAATGAAGCTGTATAAATCGCCAAGGCAATTGTACCAGCAGTAAAACCAGATAAAGTTACACCAATAGCAGGAAGACCATTAAAAAAGAAGAAAGCAATAATAAGAAGCGGGATATTTCTGAAGAACTCAACAAATGCAGTTCCAAGCCAATTTAGTGGTTTAAATGGGGAAATTCTCATAACTGCTACAATAATCCCAAGAAAAAAGCTTCCAATAAGTCCCATAATGCTAGAAAACACTGTATTTTTAAATCCTTCTAAATATGTGTCTAAATTATCAGTAAGTATTGTAAAATCAAGCAAACTGATTTCCCCTCCTTTTTATAAAAAGTGGTCAGGATGAGCAATTGCTCATCCTGACATCATTTGATACTAGTTAGTTTTAATCCACTTGCTATATATTTCATCATACTTTCCAGTTTCTTTTAACTTCTTCAAAGCATCGTTAATAGCATTAACTAATTCTTCATTTCCTTTTTTAACAGCAATTCCATAAGGCTCTTCTGTGAAAGTTCCGCCAACAAGCTCAAAGTTTGAATCTTGGTCAGCCATACCGTAAAGAATAGAATCATCTGTCGTTAAAGCATCTCCTTGACCAGCTTTTAAGGCAGTAAATGCTTCAGCATAGTTTTCAAATTCTAAAACAGTTGTGTCAGGGGCTTTTTCACGAATGTTCTTTGCTGATGTCGAACCTTTAACAGCAAGAACTTTCGTGCCGCTCTTCAAATCTTCAAGACCTTTAATGGCGCTTCCTTTTTTAACAAGCAGTGATTGTCCGGCATCAAAATAAACATCAGAGAAATCAACTTCTTTTTTACGCTCTTCTGAGATTGTCATCGTTGCTACAATTGCATCAATATCACCATTGTTTAACATTGGAATACGCGTTTTAGAAGTAACTTCTTTAAATTCTACTTTGTTCTCGTCACCAAGAAGCTCTTTAGTCAATGCTTTTGAAATATCAATATCAAAACCTTCTACTTCACCAGTACTCGGGTTTTTAAGTCCGAATAATCTAGTATCATGCTTTACCCCAATTACAATTTTGTCATTTTCTTTAATTTGTTCTAAAGCATTTTTGCTACCAGAACCTGTCGTTTCCTTTTCATCCTTGCCGCATGCAGCAAGAAGCATTGTTGCAGATAAGAACAGGATACCTGCTATTTTTCTTCCTTTTTTCTTAAACATAAATAATCCCCCTTTTGTTTTAATGATTTAATACACGACTAAGGAATGTACGAGCCCTTTCTTCCTTTGGATTCGCATAAAACTCAGCCGGAATTCCTTCTTCAACAATTTGGCCTTGATCCATGAATACAATTCGATCAGCTACTTCTTTAGCAAATCCCATTTCATGAGTCACAACGACCATAGTCATTCCTTCTTTTGCTAGCGCTTTCATTACATCTAGAACCTCTCCAACCATTTCTGGATCAAGTGCAGAAGTAGGCTCATCGAACAGCATAATTTCAGGTTTCATCGCAAGTCCCCTTGCAATTGCAACCCTTTGTTGCTGCCCTCCCGATAATTGGGATGGAAATGATTTTGCCTTATCAGGAATTCCTACTTTTTCAAGATAGTACATAGCTGTTTCTGTTGCCTCTGCTTTTGACTTCTTCAATACCATAGTTGGCGCAATTGTAATATTTTCAAGAACTGTTTTATGTGGATATAAGTTGAAATGTTGAAAAACCATTCCTATATTTCTTCTTAACTGGTTAATATCTGTTTTCTTATCATTTACTACTAAGTTATTAACTGTTAATCCGCCAGTAGTAATTGTCTCAAGACGATTAATGCAACGGAGCATCGTACTTTTCCCAGATCCAGATGGACCTATAACAACTACAACTTCCCCTTTTTTAATTTCAAGATTAATATCTTTAAGTACATGAAAGTCTCCATAATACTTATTTACAGACGCAAATCGTATCATATCATTCCTCCGTAAATCTTTTAGTGAATATATATGTCACCTACCATTCGGATATTTAATTCAAAAAATTATCCCTTTACGGAAAAGTAAATTAATTGGATAGGTATAGAAAATATAATACATATAAACATCAATTTAGTAAACAATTATTATTAATTTTGAATTAATTCTGTCGAATTGTATCCTAAGGCACAGGCTTCAATACCTACTTTTTTAGTTTTTGACCATTTATGATAATATATTTTGATGAGCCAATTAAATAGAAAATGGAGGTTTTGAATTGAGTATACCTAGAGGAACAATTAAGGATATAACATTCTCAAGTAAAGAGCTTGGTGAAGACTTACAGATTCTAATTTACCTGCCAACAGCTTTCAATCCTTTATATAAATATTCAATCCTTTTTGCCCAAGATGGCAAAGATTATTTTCAGTTTGGAAGAATC
>NZ_JBALPC010000144.1:3714-4281 GCF_036965225.1 Bacillus sp. JJ1474
GAATAATCATTGTAGGCATTCCTTACAAAAACGGAGAAGATCGAAGAAGAAAATATCATCCGAGCGGTGAACAGCATCAGGAATATATCCGCTTTCTTGCACACGAGCTCGTTCCATTTATCGATGCAGAATTCCCAACTTATCAGATGGGGATGGGCCGTGCACTTATTGGAGACTCCTTAGCAGCAACTGTTTCTCTAATGGCAGCTATTCAATATCCTCATACATTTGGTAAGGTTATTTTACAATCTCCAATGGTTAATGAGGATGTAATGAAAGCCGTTAAAGAAGTTAAAGAGCCACACCTTCTACATATTTATCATGTCATTGGCAAGGAAGAAACGGCAGTCAAGACAACAACAAAGGAAATTGCAGATTTTTTAACACCTAACCGTGAATTATCAGAGCTACTTAATGAATTAAAGTTCCCTTATTTTTATGAAGAATTTGAAGGGAATCATACATGGACTTATTGGCAGCCAAATCTAAAGCAAGCATTAAAACATATGTTTTCGTCCTAATTCTTTTCTAGATTCATTATATTTTCTTATGATAAGTTCTTTGTTT